>JBMHCK010000023.1:0-11697 GCA_049889955.1 Puniceispirillaceae bacterium (SeqCode) | reverse complement strand
GCTGGCTGGCACAGATATTAACGTTCTGGCTGGCCGGTCCGCCCTTGAGGAGGTGGCTGGGCAAAAAGTTGATTTGCTGGTAGCTGCTATTGTCGGGCTGGCGGGGCTGGCGCCGGTTTGGCGGGCAGTAGAGGCAGGCCAGACTATCGCCCTTGCCAATAAAGAAACACTGGTTTCGGCTGGTCATTTAATTATGCCTGCTGCGCAAAAATCAGGGGCTACTCTTCTGCCTATTGATTCAGAACATAATGCAATTTTTCAGTGCCTTAGGCATGAAAACAAAGACGATATTGAAAAGATTATCCTTACCGCTTCTGGCGGGCCTTTTCGCGAGATGAACAGTGCGGAAATGGAACATGTAACGCTTGCACAAGCCCTGCAGCATCCAAATTGGTCTATGGGCCGCAAAGTGACGATTGACAGCGCCACCATGATGAATAAGGGGCTGGAGCTGATAGAGGCAGCGTGGCTGTTTGATGAAGGCACAAAAAAGCTGGATGCGATTATCCATCCGCAATCTGCCATACATGGTCTGGTAGGATTTAAAGATGGCAGCTGGCTGGGACAGTTAGGGATAGCCGATATGCGTGTACCAATTTCCTATGCGCTGGGCTGGCCAGAAAGGTTAGAATGGCACAGCACGCCTTTTGATTTCTCGGCTGCCATGCAGATGGATTTTGCCCCTGTTGATACCGCACGTTTTCCGTGCTTTAAACTGGCGAAATCCGTGTTGGGCAAAGCCCCTGAACAGGCGATTATTCTAAACGCTGCGAATGAGGTAGCGGTAGAGCTGTTCTTGCATGAAAAAATAGGCTTTAACGAGATTGCCAAACAGGTTGAGGCCGCATTGGCCTCTGGTGATAGCGGGGTTAAAGCCAATAGTTATGAGGCAGTTGCCGCGCTGGATACAGAAATACGCCAAAGATATTTGCATCCTTTTTCAAGCTAGATTAAAGATATGGTGCAGTCGGCATGAAACTTGCGAAGCTTTTCATGCTATTGCAAGGTATGAAGCCCAGTTTCCCTTTATTATAACAGGATAATTACACATGCCGGACCTCGGTGGTTTTAACCAAATTCTGTTTTTTCTACTTGTGATTACGCCTATTGTTTTCATTCACGAGCTGGGCCATTACTGGGTCGCCAGGCGCTCTGGGGTGGTGGTGGATGTGTTTTCCATTGGCTTTGGCCCGGAACTTTATGCCTGGACAGATAAAAATGGCACGCGCTGGCGTATTGGGGCATTGCCGCTAGGCGGGTTTGTTAAAATGCGTGGCGATCAAAATGCTGCTAGCATGTCTTCTGAGGCATCTCGCCAGATAGAAGGCAGTTTTGCAGGGGCAGGGGTGTTCCGGCGTATTGCGATTGTCGCTGCCGGACCTATGGCAAATTTCCTGCTGGGTATTTTACTGTTTGCTGGCGTGTATGCCGGAGCGGGCAAGGCATTTATCCCGCCAGTGATTGGCGAGGTTATGCAAGAAGGCGCGGCGATTGAAGCTGGGCTGAGGGAAGGCGATACCGTTCTGGCGATTGAGGGCATTGAAATTGACGATTTCAATGAAATGCGCGCCATTATTTTTGAAAATCCAAACCGGGAACTGGTCTTTGAAATAGACCGGCGTGGCGATATTTTTAGCCTGCCAGTAACGCTGGGTGCTGGATATTCAGAAGAATATGACATTAATTATGGTGTTTTGGGGGTGCGCTCATCAACTGCTGGCAAATTTCGCAAGCTGGGGGTTGGTGAGGCGCTTTATACCGCGACAGCCGATACGCTAAACCTTTGTGCGGCGATGTTGCGCGGCATTGGCAGGCTGGTTACCGGGCAAGCCAGTAGCGGCGAGATTGGCGGGCCTGTTCGTATTGCTGAATTATCTGCAGATGCGGCGCAGCAGGGCGTGGTAGCCTTTATTATCTTCACCGCGCTTATTTCTATCAATCTGGGCTTGATTAATTTGTTTCCTATTCCGGCACTGGATGGCGGGCATCTGGTCCTTTTCCTTATTGAAGCGGTGCTGGGCAGGCCCTTGCCAGATGGGGTACAGGATAAGTTGAACCGGGTGGGGATCAGCCTGTTATTAACCCTGATGCTGGTCGTAATATCGTTAGATTTTGTTAGAATGTTCACAAGTTAGAGTTGTGGGCTATTCTATGATAAAGTTTTTTGCACATATCGTCGTTTACAGCTTATACTCGGCGCGTTGGTTTAAATAGAACGAACATGTTTTATCAAATGAGGTTTCAGATGCATCCCCTCAAGAAGATTATATTTTTATCGAGCCTTTTGCTGTCGCTTGGCCTGTCCTCTATGGTAATGGCGCAATCTGCAACGGAACGATTTAAGGTTGAGGCTATAATTGTTGAAGGGAATGAGCGTGTTACCAGCGCAACCATTCTGGCCTATCTGCCAATAAAAACAGGTGATGAAATTGATTTACAAGCGCTGGATCAGGCGATCAGCAGCCTGTTTGCCACGAACCTGTTTAAGAATGTAAGCATCTCTCGCAGTGATAATCAGGTGATTGTCGAGATTGAAGAAAATCCCATCATTAACCGCATCAACATTGAAGGCAATGATGTTCTGACCGATGAGCGGTTAATGGCAGAGCTAGATATTCAGCCGCGCCGCGTTTATACCGCTGAAGTCGCGCGTGAGGCGACACAGCGTCTGTTGGAAATCTATCGTCTTTCCGGTCGCTTTGCGGCCAGTGTAGTGCCAAAAATTATTCGCCAGGACAATAACCGCGTAGATCTGATTTTTGAGGTTGATGAAGGCCCGCTGATTAAGATTCAATCTATCCGTTTTCTGGGGAATAGCGCGTTTTCCGATTATGCGTTACGCCAGATTATCTCCAGCCGTACAGAGCGGTGGTGGGCATTTTTAACCGCGAATGATAAATATGATCCTGGCCGTCTGGACTATGATGTACGGCTGTTGCGTCAATTCTATCTAAGCCGTGGATATGCAGATATTGATGTGGTCCGGGCGCAAGGCGGCTTATTGCCAGACCGTTCCGGCTTTGCGGTGACTTTTTCATTGAAAGAGGGGCCGCGGTACCGGCTGAAGGATGTAAGCTTTACCTCGGAGATTGAGTCTGTTGATGTCAGCGTCTTGCGCGATCTGGTGCCGCTAGAACAGGGTGATTGGTATGATGTACGCAGTATCGAAGAGGGGTTGTTGAACATTACCAATGAGCTGGGTAATTTCGGCTATGCCTTTGTTAATGTCACACCCGAAGTGTTTACAGACCCGGAAGCCCAAACCCTTGATATTCAGATAAATATTGGCGCAGCAACCAAGAATTTTGTTGAGCGCATTGAAGTGATTAATAATACCCGTACATTGGACCGGGTGGTGCGCCGTGAATTGGAAGTGGTAGAAGGGGATGCCTTTAACCAGTTGAAAGTTGACAGATCCTTGCGGAAAGTGCGCGGGCTAGGCTTTTTCCGAAATGTCGATGTTCAGGCTTTGCCTGGCTCTACAGAAGACCAGACGATCCTGCAAATTGACACAGAAGAACAGCCAACAGGCGATTTTTCTATCGGTGTTGGATATTCATCTATTGATAAAACAACGCTGACCCTTGGCATTAAGGAACGCAATTTTCTGGGTAGCGGCCGGGGCGCTAATTTCTCTGTCTCTACCTCTGACTCGCGGGCAGATTACCGGATTGGCCTAAGCGAGCCTTATCTGTTTGACCGTAATCTGCGCGGTAGCATAGAGGTATTTAACGAAAAGATAAAAGAAACAAGTGTTGAGGTTGAAACACAAGGTATCGAAACTTCTGCATCTTTTAGTGCGGCACGCGATTACTATCATCGTTTTGGCTATAGCTTTGTTACCAAAGACACAAAGCAGAAAGACACAAAAGCCACCTCTATCACTGGAGATGAAGGCAAGAGCATCGCTGAATCGACTGTCTCTTACACGCTGGGGCGCGATACGCTGAATAATCGCTTTGACCCTAGTGAAGGCTATCTGATGGAAGCAACGCAAGAATTTGCAGGGGTTGGCGGGGATGTGAATTACCTGCGCACCAATCTGCGGGCAGCTTATTACAAGCCGTTCCTGTTTAATTCTGTTGTTCTGGGCTTGCGGGGGCGCTATGGCTATGTTGATGGCATTGATGAAAAAGTGTCACAAGCTGGGCGTTTCTTCCTGGGCGGACGTCAGGTCAGGGGCTTTGATGGCGGCGGTATCGGGCCGCGTGATACAGGAACGCAATCTGCTGTTGGGGGTAATACTACCTATTCTGGCTCGATTGAGGTTATTTCTGATTTAGGCTTGAGTGATGATTTGGGGATACGCTGGACGGTCTTTTCTGATTTCGGCTCTGTGTGGGACACGGATTATCCAGATGGGGTTACCGGTGCAAATGATAGTAAGATGCGTCAATCTGTGGGCTTTGGTATTTTATGGGATACGGCTGTTGGCCCGCTGACCTTTTATTGGGCTGATGCGATTTCAAAGACATCTAATGACAAGCTAAAGCGCTTCCAGTTTAATATCGGCACCAGATTCTAGTTAGGTATGGCATGCTTCTCTGTTTAAAAAACCGCACTGAAAAATCGCCGCTGGCTAGCCCTGTATTTGCGGTCCTGCTTGTCCTGATTGCCGGGATTTTTCCGGTTGCCCCTGTGCTGGCCCAGGATAGTACCGCAGCCGAGGCATCGCGTTTTACCATTCAACGGGTCGCGATTATTGATCTGGCTCGCATCATACGCGAATCCGAAGCCACTGAGCGTGTACGCAAATTGCTGGATGAGAAAAGTGAGGAATTCCAGCGTGAATTTGCCGAGCGTGAAGTTCAGCTTTTGGCAAAAGAAAAAGAGCTGAAAGCGCGGCAAAGCCTGATTTCTGAGGATGCCTATCAAGAAGAAGTGCGCGCCTTTCAACGGGAAGTAGCCGCTATTCAGCAAGATATTCAAAATAAGCGGCAATCTCTGGACAGGGCCTTGCAACAGGCACAGGACAAGATCAGAAATCTGGCCACTACCATTGTTGCTGAACGGGCATCGGAGCTGGAAATTGATCTGGTGTTCAAAGAGGATCAGTTGCTGATTTTCCGCAACCAGCTAAATATCACCGAGGATGTTTTGGAACAGTTGAACGCCCGCACCAAGGATGCCCAGTTGGAAATCAGCGAGCCGACCAAGACAAAGAGCGAGTAATTGATGGGGCGTATCTCTGGCAGACTTCATAAAGCCGCCAAAAGCTGGCCTTTATCTGTATTATGCGAGCGATGCGATGTTAGCCTTGATACGGGCGATCCAAGCCAGAAAATAGAAACTGTTTCCAGCCCTTCTGCGGCGGTGTCCGGTACGCTAATACTGTTAGGTAATAAGGCCTATATAGAGGGTGTTGCCGCTATTCCGGGCCTGGTTTGTCTTACCTCTGCCGAGCTGGCCCCCGCCATTAAAGAACAGCTAGCGGATGCAACTATTCTGATAGCAGCGCGTCCGCGTGCTGCCTTTGCCCGGATATTGACAGAAATGTTTGCCTCGCCCTCATCAGCGACACAGCCAGAGGCCGGTATTTCTGAGCTAGCTGATATTCATCCAGAAGCAGTTATTGACCCGGCTGCCCATATTAGCGCTTTTGTGGTTATCGGGCGCAATTGTTCTGTTGGTGCGGGTACCAGAATTGGCGCCGGTACGGTTCTGGGCGAGGATGTGCATCTTGCGGCAAAGTGTGATATTGGCGCACATAATGTTCTATCGCATCTTCATAGCGGCGAGGGGCTGAAAACAGGCGCGCATTGTGTGATCGGCAAGCGTGGTTTTGGCTTTGAGGGGCAAGGCGAGGTTACGCAGTTTTTGCCGCATCTAGGGCGGGTTGTAATCGGCAAGGGATGCGATATCGGGGCTGGCACGACTATTGACAGAGGCGGGCTGGATGATACGGTTATTGGCGATTATGTCCAGATCGATAATCTGTGCCATATTGCCCATAATGTGGTGATCGAAAATAATGTTATCATTCTTGCACAGGCGGGTATCGCTGGCAGTGTTGTGATCGGAAAAAACTGTATTATTGGCGGCCAGGTCGGTATTGGAGACCATATAACCCTTGCAGATAATGTGGTGGTTGCGTCTAAATCGGGGGTCACAAAAGATTTGCAAAAGCCAGGTAACTATGCCGGGTTTCCAGCCATGCCAGCACGTGAATTCTGGTTACAGATGGCCAGCGCACGCCGCAAGAACACCTCATCCAAAACATAAAAGCGTTAGCGGACTCTATTTTTTAACACGGCTCTAGGGGAACAATTATGAATGAAAAACAAGTGCTGGGATATGCCGAAATTGAAAAGTTACTGCCGCATCGCGCGCCATTTTTGCTGATAGATAAAATCAAGGATATCCAGCTTGGGCATTCTGCTACGGGCCTGAAGGCGGTTAGCGGCAACGAGCCTTATTTTGTGGGTCATTTTCCAGGTAATCCGGTAATGCCTGGCGTATTAATTGTTGAGGCAATGGCACAGACCGCTGGTGCGCTTGCCGCGCTTAGCCTTGGCGAGGAGGCAGAAGATAAGCTGGTGTTTCTGGCTTCGGTAAATAATACCAAGTTCAAAACACCTGTCCGTCCGGGCGATATGCTGGAACTGCATGTGGAGAAAATTGCCGGTCGAAATTTGCTTTGGAAATTTTCAGGCGAAGGTATCGTGGATGGGCAAGTTGTTAATCAGGCCGAATTTTCAGCTATGATCGTAGACAAGGATAGCTAGAGAGATGAGCGTTACTCACCATCCAACAGCGATTATCTCGCCGCAGGCCCAGCTTGGCCAGAATATCGAAATTGGCGCCTATTCCATAATTGGCGACAATGTAACCATTGGCGATAATGTCAAAATTCACAGCCATGTGGTGATAGATGGTCATACACGCATCGGTTCTGGCAGCGAGCTATTTCCCTTTGCCGCAATCGGTCTTGCCCCGCAACATACTCGCTTTGAAGGAGAGGCCTCTGAGCTGATCATTGGCGAGAACAATCTGATCCGCGAATATGTAACCTTGCACCCGGGTACCAAAGTCGGGAATATGAAAACCATCATAGGCGATAATAACCTGTTTTATGTTGGCGCCCATATCGCCCATGATTGCGTGGTTGGCAATAATGTTATCCTGGCCAATCATGTTGGGGTTGGCGGGCATGTCACTATTGGGGATTATGCGTATTTGGGAGGCTATTCGGCTATTCACCAATTTGTGCGGATTGGCGATCATGCCATTATTGGCGGGGGTACGGCGATTACCGCAGATGTTATTCCCTTTGGGCTGGCATCTGGTCCGCGCGGGGCTTTGCATGGGTTAAATGTTGTCGGCTTGCGTCGACGCGGGTTTGAAAAAGAAGCGCTGGCGCAGTTGAAAAAAGCCTATGCGAATATTTTTACAGGCGAGGGGCTGTTTAAAGAAAATCTGGCAAAAACAAAGTCAGAGTTAGGACATCATGATATGGTCGAAAGGCTGGTTCAATTTATTGAAGATGGGCAGGATCGCGCCCTCTGTCAGCCCCAAAAATAGGGCTCTCAGATGGGACGGCTTGGCATCATTGCGGCCAGTGGTAACCTGCCCCTGCAGCTAGCCGAGGCAGCGCAGTCACAAGGCGAGGCGCCATTTATTATCTGTCTGAAGGGTCAGATTGACCATGATTATTCTGCCTTTCCCTATGCCAGCTTTGCCCCTGGCCAGCTAAAATCCATAACGGACGCGCTGTTAGAGCAGGGGTGTGACCGGCTGTTGCTGGCGGGAAAATTTACCCGTCCCAGCCTGAGCAGTCTAAAGCTGGATAGTGCCGGGGCTGCCTTGCTTGGCAGATTGGCCCTGAAAGGGGATGACAAGGCACTGCGATTGGTGTCTGACTATTTTGCCAGCCATCAGATAAAGATTTTGCCAAATACAGATTTTCTGCCAGACAGATTATTGCCTAAGGGGTATCATTTTGGTCGGACGCTGACATCCTCTGAATGTGCTGCCCTCCGCCTAGCAGTTCGGGTTTTATCCCAGCTTGGGGGGCTGGATGTTGGACAGGCGGTTATTACCCAGCAAGACAGGGTGTTAGCTATCGAAGCTGCAGAAGGCACGCAAGCGATGATCGCCCGCGCCGCCCATCTGATAGATAGCAGCACTGATGCAGCCGTGTTTGTCAAAATGACAAAGAGCCATCAAGATAGGATGCTGGATATGCCTGTTATTGGTATAGAGACGCTGCAAAGCCTTGCACAGGCTGGTATTGCAGTGGTTGGGGTTGCTGCGGGTCATACCATGCTGGCAGACACGCTAGAGGCGATAGAGGCAGAGCTGTTAGCCCATAACATGGTGCTGACTACAGATTTAGATTTGCCTTATGATATTCCTGCTCAAGAGCGAGCCGGCTAATGGCTGTCTCTGCCTTTATTCTGGCAGGTGAGGCCTCTGGCGACAGGTTGGCCGCCCAATTGATGGATGCAGGCAATGATATTTTTTCCTCGATAAGCTGGTTCGGGGTAGGCGGCCCACAGATGCAGGCACGACATCTGGATAATCTTGCAGATATGGACAGGCTGGCGGTTATTGGAATTGGCGATGCGCTGGCACAGTACCGCGCCCTTTCAGCCTTGGCGGATAGGCTGATTGCCGAAATTCTGAAACGCCAGCCTGATTATGTTTTTACCGTCGATAGCAAGGGGTTTTCCCTGCGTTTTGCGGCACGTTTGCGCCGCGCGCTTGGCAGTGGCAGCTATCAGCCAAAGCTGGTTCATATGGTGGCTCCTACGGTTTGGGCATGGGGGGCATGGCGAGCAAAGAAATTTAGCCAGCTTTTTGACCATATTTTCTGTCTGTTTCCGTTTGAGCCGGATTATTTTAATATCGGCCCATCAGAACAGGGGGCACAGGCGCTATTTGTTGGGCATCCGGATGCGGATGGCACTGCCCGCCCGGTGCCAGAACTGCCATATAAGCCGGATCGTGATACCAATCTGCATATTTTTCTGCTACCCGGCAGCAGGCAAGGCGAGATTATGCGGCATATGCCGATATTGCTGGATGCCTGTTCTCACTTGCTAGATACCTATCCAGCGCTTCGCCTAACCTTGCCCCTGTTGCCGCATTTGCATCCTGCCGTCGCGCCCTTTCTAGAACAAACAGATATTGGCAGCCATATAGAGTTAAGTGACAAGCCGGTAGCGCAGGCCTTTTCAGACGCACATTTTATGCTTGCCTCATCGGGTACGGTTACGTTAGAAGCGGCAATTGCTGGCGTGCCGGGGGTGGTGATTTATCATTTGGGCCTGACCAGCCGCCTGTTCGCAAAATTATTATTCAAACCGAAAACGCCTGTCTTGCCGGATATAATTTTACAAACGAACGCCTATCCATTTTTGATTAGCCCGTATTTGAATGCGAACAATCTGGCTCACCTTGCCCAGCAAGGCCTTCAGGATATCACGGCTAGAAATGCCGAGATGCAGGACCTATCACGCCAGCTTAAAGCTACGCTTAGCCCGGATGGGAAACCTTTTGCAGAACGGCTAAGGGCCGCTCTGCAGCGCATTTAGGGTGTTTTAGTTGGGCAAGCAGAAAACTAGCCGCGTTTGTTGACCGGCACGAAATCGCGCTCTTCTGGACCAACATAGAGCTGGCGCGGCCGGCCAATACGCTGGGTTTCATCCTCGATCATCTCTTTCCACTGTGAAATCCAGCCAACTGTCCGGGCCACCGCAAATAGAACGGTAAACATAGAAGTTGGGAAATTCATGGCTTTCAGGATAATGCCAGAATAGAAATCCACATTAGGATAGAGTTTTTTGTCGATAAAGTAAGGATCTTTAAGCGCTAATTCTTCTAGCTCCATTGCCAGTTCCAGTAGCGGGTCATCCACGCCCAGCTTATTCAGCACTTCATGGCATGATTTACGCAGAACCTGGGCACGCGGGTCATAGTTTTTATAGACCCGGTGGCCAAAGCCAAACAGGCGGAATGGGTCATTCTTATCCTTGGCTCTATCTACAAAAGCCTTGATATTCGATTTATCGCCAATTTCGGTCAGCATATTCAATACCGCCTCATTCGCCCCGCCATGGGCAGGTCCCCATAGTGAAGCGATACCAGCAGCGATACAGGCAAACGGGTTCGCGCCGGATGATCCTGCCAGACGCACAGTAGAGGTAGAGGCATTTTGCTCGTGGTCAGCGTGCAGAATAAAGATTTTATCCATCGCATCTGCGATTACTGGATCAATCTTATATTCCTCAGCTGGAACCGAGAAACACATATGCAGGAAGTTCTCTGCATAGCTAAGCTCGTTCTTGGGGTAGTTAAATGGCTGGCCAATAGAATATTTATAGGCCATTGCGGCTAGGGTAGGCATTTTCGCAATTAAACGACGTGAGGCGATCATGCGCTGGTTTTCATCATTAATATCGGTTGAATCATGATAAAAAGCAGACAGCGCACCTGTAACCCCGCACAAGATAGCCATGGGATGGGCATCGCGGCGGAAACCGCGGAAGAAGGTTGAAATCTGTTCATGCACCATGGTGTGATGCGAGATAGCATGCACAAATTCTGTGCGCTCTTGCTTGTTTGGCAGCTCGCCATTTAACAGCAAATAGGCAACTTCCAGAAAGCTGGACTGATCGGCAAGCTGTTCAATCGGATAACCACGATGCAACAATACACCCTTATCCCCGTCAATATAGGTCAGACCAGATAAACAGGAACCGGTGGCGCCATATCCAGGGTCAAAAGTGAAATGCCCTGTTTGTGCGTAAAGCTTTCGGATATCAATAACATCCGGGCCAATGCTACCTCCAAGCAGAGGTAGGTCCAGACTTTGACCTGTCTGGTTGTCCGTTAGGGTTACAGATTTATTATTTCTTATCTCAGACATGAATTTTATTCCCCCAGAACTAACCTTGATAAATGAAGCGCCATTATAAGCTGATACCGTGGTTATTTGCAAATATCTTGTATTCTTTTTTGCACCTCATCACGCCCCAGAGTGACAACAATATCCAGGATAGAAGGGGCTGTTTTAGTGCCGGTAAGGGCAGCGCGAAGAGGCAGGCCAATATCCTTCATTTTCAAGCCGTTATCTGCCATCCATTCCTTGAAGGCTGGATCAAAATCAGCTTTATCTTTAGGCGCCTCTGCCATGAATGCAGAAAACAGCTGCAATTTTGATTTTGCGGCATCATCTAACAAGGCCTGTGCTTCTGGATTTACCTCTGGTGCGCCTTCACACAATAGCCATGTTGTCATCTCTACCAGCTCAGGGATGGTTTGCGCTCGTTCGGTGAAATGCGGCATCAGTGCAGTTAGCCAGTCTTTGGTGTGCGCTGCAGGTGCAGAGGCGGTCGTCAAAACCATATCCACCAATAAAGCCGGGTCTGTTTGGCGCATCCAGTGATGATTTACCGATTTTAGCTTGTCAAAATCAAAACGAGACGGGCTTTTGCCGATATGGCTGCCATCAAACCAGGCAATCGCTTGTTCCAGGCTGAATAATTCATCATCGCCATGGGACCAGCCGAGACGGGCCAGATAATTCACCATCGCTTCTGGCAGATATCCCATTTCCTGATAGGCATCTACCCCCAGCGCGCCATGCCGCTTTGATAATTTGGCGCCATCGGGCCCATGAATAAGCGGGATATGTCCAAATACAGGGACATCCCAGCCCAACGCCTGATAAATATGGTACTGGCGAAACGCATT
>JBMHCK010000022.1:0-13813 GCA_049889955.1 Puniceispirillaceae bacterium (SeqCode) | reverse complement strand
ACCGACATGCGATGGGGCTTATCCTGCCCTTTAGTGCTGCGGAAACCGCGATGCTGGGCTATGAAGAGCGCGGGGCGGCACAAAACAGCTCGGTTTTTCTGTCGCCAGATAAAATCCACCGCCATTGTGCAGAATTAATGGAAGATTTTGATATTCGCCCGGCTGACCCGCATCTGAAAAGCAATTTGTTCTCAGGCGGCAATCAGCAAAAAATTGTGGTGGCACGCGAGATATTATCACAGCCAGATATATTGCTGGTTGGCCAACCCACCAGAGGGGTGGATATTGGCGCTATCGAATTTATTCACAAACAATTGCTATCGTTGCGCGATGCTGGATGCGCCGTGATCCTGGTGTCGGTAGAGCTGGATGAAATATTGAATTTGTCAGACAGAATTATGGTCATGAATGCGGGCCAGAATATGGGCATCCTAACCCGTGAAGAGGCAGATGTGCAAAAAATTGGATTGATGATGGCGGGGCTGGAACATCACCGCGATGGGCAGGGGCAGGCATGAATAAGCACCAATTGCCACGATGGATAGATATTGGTTTGTTGCCGCTGATTAATCTGCTGGCCGCCTTAATTGTGTCCGGGGTCATTATTGCGCTTATTGGTGAAAATCCATTTGTGGCGATGGGGGTAATGCTAAAAGGGGCGTTTGTGTATAAAGGCGCGCTTGGCTATACCTTGTTCTATACCACGAATTTCATCTTTACCGGCCTGGCTGTGGCGGTCGCATTTCATGCGATGCTATTTAACATTGGCGGTGAAGGGCAGGCGATGATCGGCGGGTTGGGCGTTGGGCTCATCTGTCTGGCACTCGATAGTATATTGCCGCCCTTTTTGTTGGTGGTGCTGGCGATCGGCGCGGCGGTGTTGTTTGGGGCGCTTTGGGGCGTTATTCCCGGCTGGTTACAGGCCCGGCGCGGCAGTCATATTGTGATCACCACGATCATGTTTAATTTTATTGCGGCGTCGATTATGGTGTGGTTGCTGGCGGGTATGCTGATGGCCCCTGGCCAAATGTCGCCAGAGACTCGCAGCTTTGCACCAGGGGTTGGCCTGCCGCAAATACATGATGTGCTGAACGCTATGGGATTTTCGGTCGCCCGCTCGCCCTTGAATTTTTCCTTTATTGTGGCCTTGCTGGCCAGCTTTGGGGTTTGGGTGCTGATTTGGCGCACCCGCCTGGGCTATGTCATTCGTGCTACCGGTCATAGCGAGCGTGCCGCGATTTATGCGGGGCATAATCCGGCCCATATAATTATGATCGCGATGGCTATTTCCGGCGGTCTGGCCGGGCTGATGTCCTTGAACGAGATTTTAGGGGTTCAGGAACGGGTGATTTTGAACTTCACCTCTGGATATGGGTTTACCGGAATTGCTGTTGCGCTGATGGGGCGCAATCACCCTGTTGGTATTTTGTTCGCCAGCCTGTTATTTGGCGCGCTATATCAGGGCGGGGCAGAGTTGGATTTTGAATTTCAAACCATTAACCGGGAAATGGTGTTGATGATCCAGGGCCTGATAATTTTATTTTCCGGGGCGCTGGCCTATCTGTTTGCCCCGTTAGTTGCCCGAATTTATTTTCGCCTGAAACAGCCTGCGGGGGCGCCGCATGGCTGATTTCTGGATGCAATTTATCCTGACGCTGGATGCCACCTTGCGGGTGGCAACGCCGCTGATTTTATGTGCAATGGCGGGATTATTTTCAGAACGATCCGGGATTATTGATATCTCACTAGAGGGGAAAATGCTGATGGCGGCTTTTGCGGCTGCGGCGCTTGCTGCCCTTACGGGATCGGCATTTATCGGGCTGGCAGGTGCTATCCTTGTTTCGGTAGGTTTCAGCCTGATCCACGGCTTTGCCTGTATCACCCATAGGGGTAATCAGGTTGTCTCTGGTTTGGCGATTAATATTCTGGCCTCTGGCCTGACAGTGACATTGGGGATAGCTATCTTTGCCAAAGGCGGGCAGACACCAATGTTGCCGCGTGAGGCCAGGTTTAATTCACTCGAGCTCCCTTTTGCAGATATCGCCAACGTGATTCCCATAATTGGCCCGATTTATAGAGAGATTATTTCTGGTCACAATATTCTGGTCTGGGCCGCATTGCTGGCGGTATGGGTGACCAGCTTTGTGATTTTTAAAACCGCCTTTGGCTTGCGTCTTCGTGCGGTTGGTGAAAAGCCGGAAGCGGTGGATACAGCCGGCATCAGCGTTTCTGGCCTACGCTATCGGGCGGTTATTATTGCTGGTGTTTTATGCGGTATCGCCGGGGCGTATCTGTCAACCGCGCATGGGGCTGGATTTGTACGCGAGATGACCGCGGGTAAGGGCTATATCGCTCTGGCCGCGCTTATCTTTGGAAATTGGCGCCCGGTACCAGCCCTTGCTGCCTGTTTGATGTTTGGCTTTCTGGATGCGGTTGCGGCCCGCCTTCAAGGGGTAGAAGTGCCGATAATTGGCCAGATACCCACAGATCTGATTTTGGTTTTGCCTTATGTGCTTACCGTTATTTTGCTGGCAGGCTTTATTGGCAAGGCAACGCCGCCGCGGGCGATTGGACGCCCCTATATCAAGGAGCGATAGATGCCAGATGCACGCAAGGATAAGCTGGTACAGGCTGCTATAGAGGCGATGCCAGCTGCTTATGCCCCCTATAGCCAGTTTCAGGTTGGCGCCGCTATCGAAGATGATAGGGGCCAGATTCATACAGGCGTGAATGTCGAAAACGCGGCCTATCCGGTTGGCAGCTGTGCCGAAGCGGGCGCAATCGCAGCGATGGTGCGGGCTGGCGGGCGGAAAATACACCGCATAGCCGTTGCTGGACGCGGTGCGGCCTTATGTACCCCTTGCGGCGGATGTCGGCAACGGATACGTGAATTTGCTGCCTCTACAACTGAAATTCTGGTTTGTGACGAACAAGGGATGCGCCAGAGCTTCACATTAGAGACTTTGCTACCGCATAGTTTTGGGCCAGATAATCTTGGCTAGAGGCAGGTCTTTTTCAGGTGTTGTAAATTCGGTCCCCAGCATCACCAAGACCGGGCAGAATATAACAGTGAGAATTTAGCTCACGATCTAGGGCAGCGGTGATGATCGGAATATCTGGATGTGACTGGCTAAAGGCCGTAACCCCTTCTGGGGCAGCAACCAAACAGCAAAAAACAATATCCGTGACGCCGTGCGCCTTCAGCCTATCTGCGGTCAAGATAGCTGACCCGCCAGTGGCCAGCATTGGATCGGTTATTATTACCTGCCGTTCAGCTATCTCTGGCGGCAGTTTTTCATAATAGAATTCTGGCTGGTGGGTATCTGGATCGCGTTGCAAGCCGATATGACCGATAGCGGCCTCTGGCAATAAGGCGCCTAGCGCATCTGCCATGCCATTGCCGGCCCGCAAGATAGATACAATGCACGGCACATGAGGCGGCAAGGCGGCAGCTATTGTTGTCTCTAGCGGGGTTTCGATTTCTATTTCTATGGTTTTGATATGCCGAAAGACCGCTGCGCTCATCAGGCCGGCAAGTTCAAACAAGGTGCGCCGGAAATCCTGCGGCGGGGTATTTTTATCCCGCAATTTTGCCAATTTAACCTCGATAACCGGATGGGCAACTACTTCGAGCCTGTCAAAAACCGGGGATGTTGTCATCTTATCTGCCTTGCTGCATATATTTACCTGATAGCCAAGTTTAGCCTGCTTCTGGCCAGGGTTCAATGAGGGGGGCAGGCATTCAGCCCAGACAGGGGAGCGCTTGCGTTTTTAACTGGACATTTAAAGAGAGCTGATTTAGCCAATGGGCAGACTGACAGTGGGGGCGAAAGCCCAGTTGCGGATAACAGGCCGCTCGAATTCGATAACCAGGTAAATAAACGTTCGTGGCAAAGCTCTATTTTTCTTACTCAGCAATGAATGCTGGCAAGACAACAATATTGCTGCAAGCATCGCATAATTATCAAGAGCGAGGCATGCGCACAATGTTGCTGACGGCGGCGCTAGATGATCGGGCCGGGCCTGGCAAGATAGCCTCGCGCATCGGTTTATCTGCGGATGCCCATATCTTTGATGCGCGCACTGATCTTATCGCGCAAGTGTTGCCAACCCATCAGGCGCACGGGCTGGCTTGCCTGCTGGTAGATGAAGCACAATTTCTGACCCCGGCACAGGTATGGCAACTTTCTGTGCTGGCAGATGATTACAATTTGCCGGTTATGTGCTATGGGTTGCGCACTGATTTTCAAGGCAAGCTGTTCCCGGGATCAGCAGAATTGCTGGCTATTGCTGACGTCTTGCGGGAAATTCGCACGATTTGTCATTGCGGGCGCAAAGCCAGCATGGTGGTCCGCCAATCCGGGGATGGGACTATTGTTACAGATGGCGCGCAGATAGAAATTGGCGGCAATGACAAATATGTCTCGCTATGTCGCAAACATTGGAAGGAGGCAACTGGATATGAACAGCAAAAATAACTCTATTCTGACAGCGTCTTCTTCAGCCTTGCTGGTGATTGATGTGCAAAATGATTTCTGCCCGGGTGGCCAGCTAGCGGTTGAGGCAGGCGATCAAATTGTCAGCCCTATTAACGAGATGATCGCTAGTGCCGAAAATGTTGTGGCCACACAAGACTGGCACCCAAAGGGCCATTCCAGCTTTGCCTCCAGCCATCAGGGGGCAGCCGCGTTTCAGCAAATAGAGATGGCCTATGGGGTGCAAACCCTGTGGCCAGATCATTGCGTGCAAGACAGTGAAGGGGCTGCCTTTCATAACAGCTTGCGCACACAGGCCTTTCAGATGATTGTGCGCAAAGGGTTCCGCCCCTCAATTGACAGCTATTCCGCTTTTTTTGAGAATGACCGCCAGACCATTACTGGCCTGGATGGATATTTACGTAATCGCCAGATTGACACGCTGATACTGGCGGGGCTGGCAACCGATTTTTGTGTAGCTTTTTCTGCTTTGGATGCGGCGGCATTGGGGTATCAGACCTCCGTGGTCATGCCCGCCTGCCGAGCGATAGATTTGGACGGCTCGCTAGCTGCCCAGATAACAGCTATGCGCGATGCAAATATTACCTTATTAGATCATGTGCCGGCCTAACGCCTGTTCCAAAGCAGATTAGTTAGGCTGTTTTATAGAAAGTAAAAATGAATGCGTGAAGACCTCCGCAATATTGCGATTATCGCCCATGTGGATCATGGCAAAACAACCCTGATTGACTCAATCATGAAACAAAGTGGCATGTTTCGGGAAAATCAGCAGGTAGATGAACGGATTATGGATTCTGGCGATCTGGAAAAAGAGCGCGGGATTACCATTTTGGCCAAGCCGACTTCGGTGCGGTGGCGGGACAAGCGTATCAATATTATTGACACTCCCGGCCATGCGGATTTTGGCGGCGAGGTTGAGCGTGTTTTGCATATGGCAGATGGCGTTATTTTGTTAACCGATGCGGCTGAGGGGCCAATGCCGCAAACCAAATTTGTGCTGGGCAAGGCGCTGGCGCTGGGGCTGCGCCCAATGGTTATCATCAATAAGGTAGACAAGCCAGATGGCCGCCCCGAAGAAGTTGTGGATGAGGTGTTTGACCTGTTTGTGGCGCTTGATGCCAATGATGAACAGCTGGATTTTCCGATCCTGTACGCTTCTGGCCGGGATGGGTGGTGTGTCAAAGAGCTGGGCGATGAGCGAAGCTCGCTTGACCCGTTGCTAGAGACGATAACCACGCATGTACCACCCCCGCAAGCTGCTGTTGATGCGCCTTTTGCGATGCTGGCAACCTTGCTGGATTCAGACCAGTTTCTGGGGCGCTGCCTGACCGGACGGGTAATGCAAGGGAAAATTTCTGTAAATGACAGCGTGCGCGCGCTGAATTTGGACAGCAAAGTGGTAGAGAGCGGACGGCTTACCAAGCTGCTGCGCTTTGAGGGAACTGAACGGGTACCAGCCGAAGAGGTCAGCGCAGGTGATATTGTATGTATTGCAGGTCTGTCCAAAGCGTCTGTTTCCGATACTATTGCCAGCCCGGAGGTTACACAGCCGCTAGCCTCTACACCTATTGATCCGCCGACAATGTCGGTAACCATTTCGGTGAATGACAGCCCACTTGCCGGCACAGAAGGTAAAAAAGTTACCTCTACCATGATCCGCGAACGGTTATTGGCCGAAGCCGAGGTGAATGTGGCGATCACCTTTGCCGAGAGCGAAAACAGGGACAGTTTCGAAATTGGCGGGCGCGGCGAGCTTCAGCTTGGTGTGCTTATCGAAACCATGCGGCGTGAAGGGTTTGAGATGACGGTCTCGCGGCCAAAAGTGCTGTTCCGTATGATAGATGGCCAGCGGCACGAGCCAATGGAAGAGATCATTATTGATGTGGATGCCGATTTTGCCAGTCCGGTGATTGATACCCTTAATCAGCGCAAGGCCGAAATGGTGGATATGCGCAATGCGGGGTCTGGCAAAACACGGCTGGTCTTTTTGGCGCCATCACGGGGGCTGATAGGCTATCAGGGCCGGTTTTTAACTGAAACCCGTGGCACCGGTGTGCTAAACCGCGTGTTTCATAGCTATGCGCCCTATAAAGGGGATATTAGTGGCCGCCGCAATGGCGCGCTGGTCTCCACAGAGACAGGCCAGGCAGTAGCCTATGCACTGTTTAATCTTCAGGATAGAGGGGTGATGTTTGTCTCGCCACAAGATAAGGTCTATGAAGGTATGGTGGTTGGCGAGCATAACCGCGATAATGACCTGGGCGTGAATGTGCTAAAAGGTAAAAAGCTGACAAATGTTCGGGCGTCTGGCTCGGATGATGCGATTTTGCTGACCCCGCCACGCCGCCTTACCCTTGAAGATATGATGGCCTATATCAATCCTGATGAGCTGGTTGAAGTTACCCCTGTCAGCTTGCGGTTGCGTAAACGCTATCTTGACCCGCATGAGCGCAAAAGAGCGGCCAGAACCGGCACAGAATAATCAAAAATCTTGCCGTTAAAGATGCCCCTACCTGTCAGCTTGCGCCATCAGGATAGGGGCAGATGTCGGTTTTGCAACAGACTCGATATCTGAACTCTGCTCATCATAACAGATAGTGATCTGTTACTTTCCACAATATTGGAGGCAGAGATGCAAACTCTGACATGTGATAAATGCGGCACGCAATTTAAATGTGGCTCTACCAAAGAGCGCTCCTGCTGGTGTATGGACCTGCCTAATATGACAGGCAGTTTTGATCTGGCAGATAACTGTCTATGCCCAGATTGCATGACCGCAGGCCAGGCAAAAGCGATTACGCGCCAGCGCCGAATACAAAAATCACAACGCCAGTCAGAGCGGTCACGGCTAGGTGCCTCTTAAATCCCTTTTGACGCCAATTTTTCTCTCTGGACGCTAAAAACACAATATATAGACAAAATTTATTTGCGTTATACTTTATATAGTTGTATTGAGAGATATGGGCCTGTTTATCTGTCAGCTATGCATAGGGCAGATGCGCTGGGTTTGGGATGTGTGGTGTGTCTGTTTATCTGGCAGGTCTGAACGAACCGGCTTTACTTGAATTGTGTTAGATCGCAACTTCATCGTTCCTCCAGGCTTGTCGCCCTCAACTGTGCTGGTGGCGACAAGTTTTCAAGATTTTCCCTATTTACCTCATATTTAGGGCAGGCTTTGTGTCTGCTATCTGGTCTGTTATGGCCAGGGCATGGCTGGTTTTATGGAATGAATTTATTTATCCTTTGAAGGGCGGGCAGCATTTGCATATCGTCCCTTTTCTTTGCTAGGCTGAAGGGCAAATATCTGTTTTCTGATCCCTTATACCCTTTAAAAAAAGGTCTGAATTTCAATGATAGAAGCCCCGCCTCTGTTAAAAGTGAAAAAAACACGCCGCCGCCCTACCGCAGACCAAATTGCCGCGTTTCAAAATGTGCCAACTGGCCAGATTGTGGATGCGCGTGGCGGGCGCGGTGCGGTTACTATGGCTATCAGCCAGCAAACAACCCTGCCATCCAGCGGCGCTAGCATAGCTGGCCCTGCCCTTACCGCCGAGAATGCCTCGGCAGATGTTTTGGCCTCTTTTGCGGCTATTCATTACGCCAAAAAGGGTGATATTCTGGTAGCTGGATTTGCGGGCAATCAAAGCTGTGCCGGGGCAGGAGACAGGCTTTGCGGCATGCTGATAAATGCTGGGGCGGTAGCGATGATTATGGATTGTCCGGTACGCGATATTCACGGCATCAATGAAATAGGGTTTCCGGTTTGGGCAACGGGCATTACCCCGGCTACCCCCTTTATGACTGGGCCAGGCAGAGTTGGGTTTGGGCTGGATTTTGGTGGCCAGCATATTTGTGATGGCGATATGATTATTGCGGATGGTGATGGCGTGGTCTGTGTGCCATTTGATGATATAGATACCGTTCTTGTCGCGCTGGAAAAGGTGAAAAAGCTCGAAGCTGAGCTGGATGCACGGGTTGCAGATGGACTGGTCACGCATGATAAAATCGCCGAGCTGCTGAAAAGTGGCGAACTACAGATAAGTGATGATTAACAGGGGCAAGGGGTGCTTGTCATGGCAAGCTTCCAGCTTAATTGATAGATTATCTGCCAAGATGATTGCCAGGATATCTAATTAAAAAAATCTTTTTACCGTAACGAAATGTGGGTTTTGAAATGACGATTAAATCTCTTCTTGATGTAGGCGCAGAAAATGCGGTTGCGCTTAGTGCAGCTGGCCGTCCGGCAATGGCCTATGGACAGTTGCGGGCGCATATTCAGGCGATTGGCGGGCAATTGGCCGGCAAAGGGCTTGGCCGCGGCGATAGGGTAGCTATTGTGCTGCCAAATGGGCCGGAAATGGCATCTGCCTTTCTGGCGGTTGCCAGCTATATGTCAGCCGCGCCATTGAATCCGGCCTATAAAAAGGCAGAATATGCCTTTTATCTGGATGATTTGCGCCCAAAGCTGGTGATCGTTGCAGAAAATAGCACAAACCCTGTTATTGAAGCTGCTGCAGATCTGGGCATTGAGGTAGTACAAGCTCGTGTGGCAGAAAACAGCCCCGCTGGCAGTTTTACGTTATTTGACCAGACAGAAGATGCTATTCCCGCCTCAGAAGAGGATGAAGCGCTGGTTTTGCATACTTCTGGTACAACCTCGCGTCCGAAAGTGGTGCCGCTTCTGCAAAAAAATATATTGGCTTCTGCGCGCAATATCGCTGCCAGCCTGCAGCTGGAGGCCGCTGATCATTGTTTGAATATTATGCCGCTTTTCCATATTCACGGATTAATAGCTGTGCTTGCCGCCTCTATGGGGCGCGGGGCGTCTGTATGTTGCTCAGGCGGATTTAATGCGCTGCAGTTTTTCGATCTGGCGAAATCTGAGAAGATCAGCTGGTATTCTGGTGTGCCTACCATGCATCAGGCCCTGTTGCTACGAGCACAACGCAACCCCGAAGCGGCAAAATCGCTTGGGCTGCGGTTTATTCGCTCATCTTCAGCGTCCCTGCCTCCGGCTGTTTTTGAGGCGTTGAACGCGGCTTTTGAATGTCCGGTTATCGAAGCCTATGGCATGACAGAGGCAGCCCATCAGATGACCTCTAATCCTATTGAAGCTGGCCGGCAAAAAGCTGGTTTTGTAGGTGTCGTTACCAATCCAGAGGTCTGTATTCTAGATGCAGATGGCACCCTTCAGCCACAAGGCAGTGAGGGCGAGGTGTGTATCAGGGGAGAGAATGTTACTCCTGGCTATGAAAATAATGATGCTGCGAATGCCAGCAGCTTTACCAATGGCTGGTTCCGGACCGGGGATCAGGGCTATTTCGATAAAGAAGGCTATCTGAAAATCACGGGCCGATTAAAAGAGATTATCAATCGCGGGGGCGAGAAAATCTCACCCCTGGAGGTGGATAATGTGTTGATGGAACATCCAGCTATCGAGCAGGTAGTAACCTTTGCGGTTGCGGATAAAATGCTGGGTGAAGATGTCGCCGCAGCGGTCGTTTTGGCAGAGGGCGCCAGCCTGAGCGAGGCAGAGCTAAAGGAATATGCCAATACTCATTTGGCGAAATTCAAAGTGCCAAAACAGGTGCGTTTCCTGGAGGAAATTCCAAAAGGGGCTACTGGCAAGCTGCAACGAATTGGACTGGCTGAAAAGCTGGGCCTGTAAAGCTGGGCCATAGCAAAAAACAGGTGAATTGAGGGGATCTGCCATGACAAGGATTTGTATCTATGGGGCCGGGGCGATTGGTGGGTATATGGCGGCCTGTCTTGACCGGGCCGGTGCAAAAGTCAGCCTGGTTGCCAGAGGCCCGCATCTAGCGGCTATCCGCGAGAAGGGGCTGCGTCTGAATAAAGCAGGCGAGCCGTCTTTGCATCAGCTTATCGCCAGTGATAACCCTGCCGATCTTGGCCCGCAAGATTATATCATTCTGGCCCTAAAGGCCCATGGCATTCCTAAAATTATTGACCAGATGGCCCCATTATTGGGCCCGGATACAGCGGTGGTATCGGCGGTAAATGGTCTGCCCTGGTGGTATTTTCATCAGGCGAATACCGGAACAATTCTGGATAACCAGCCCTTGCAATCAGTTGATCCGGGCGGGCGTATCTATTCCGAGATTGGCGCGCATCGTGCGATTGGATGTGTTGTCTATCCAGCTTGCGAGATTGCTGAGCCTGGCGTTATTCAACATATTGATGGTGAGCGTTTTAGTCTTGGCGAGCCGTCTGGCGAGGCAAGTGAGCGGGTAAAAATCCTGAGCCAACTGATGATCGCAGGCGGGCTGAAGGCGCCACAAAAAAAACGTATCCGCGATGAAATTTGGGTCAAATTATGGGGCAATTGCTCGTTTAACCCTGTCTCTGCATTAACCGGCGCGACTTTGGATCAGATTGGCGCTGATCCTGCCTGTCGGCATCTGGTCCAAAGCATAATGACAGAATGCCAGAATATCGGTGAAGCGGTTGGGGTGCGCTTTAATGTCAGCATAGAAGACAGGATAGCAGGGGCCGCCCGCATTATCGGGCATAAACCGTCAACCCGTCAGGATATCGAAGCCGGCCGCCCTCTGGAAATTGACCCGCTTGTATCTGCGGTGCTGGAACTTGCAGACAGGCTGGAAATACAAGCGCCAACATTGGCACATGTTACGGGCTTGCTGAAACTGCAAGCGCGCACGCTTGGCCTGTATGATGGTTAACTCTATGATGTCTGGTCCTATAATGGCTGGCATCATAATGGATAGAGGCATCTGTCAAATAGATTGCACAAGTTAATAAGCGGGTAGAGGCATAAAACATGTCTGAAAAGCTGTTTCAATTACAGGGTAGGACTGCGCTGGTAACAGGGGCATCACGTGGTATTGGCCTGGCTTTGGCGCGTGGTCTGGGACAGGCTGGTGCCCATCTTATCCTGAATGGCCGCAACCAGCAGGCACTGGACAGCGCCGTCAATCTGCTTGCCAAAGAAGGGATTGCCGCACAGGCATGTGCGTTTGATGTGTGCGATCATGAAGCGGTATCAAAAGCGATTTCTACCCTTGAAGATGGTGGAACCGCACTTGATATTCTGGTCAATAATGCGGGCATGCAACATCGCCAACCCTTGCATGAATTTGAAATAGATAAGTTTGACCAGCTTTTGGCAACCAATCTTCGATCTGTCTTTAGCGTCAGCCAGGCGGTTGCCAGATATATGATTGCGCGCAAGGCTGGAAAAATTATTAATATTGCCTCGGTGATGAGCTTGTTGGCCCGGCCATCTATTGCGCCCTATACCGCGTCCAAAGGGGCGGTAAGCAGCCTGACAAAAGGTATGGCGGCGGATTGGGCTGCACAGGGGCTGAATTGTAACGCGATTGCTCCAGGTTATTTCCGGACCGAGCTAAACGAAGCGCTGGCCGCTGACCCGGAATTTAACCAATGGCTGATTTCCCGCACGCCAGCCGGGCGGTGGGGCGAGACAAAAGACCTTGTCGGGGTATGTCTGTTTCTGGCGTCATCTGCGTCTGATTTTGTGAATGGCCAAACCATTTTTGTGGATGGTGGCCTGACCGCTACTGTTTAGCCCCCCAAACTTTTGCCCCCAAGCGTTTCGCATATAAAAAGACCGTATATGCGGGGCATATACGGTCTTCTACTATAGACGGGCCTTGGGGTAGGGGAAGTGTTTGGAGATGGCTCGCCTATAAATTTTCAGCTATAAACGCTAGCTTCGCTTAACAAAGGTAGCGGCATACATGGTTTTGCCGTCGAACAGATTGCTGATCTCATACCCATCACTGGCGAAATATTTATGCGCGTTAATCTTGTTTTCCAGGCGATAGCCGCGCTCCCACATATTCTGTCGATGCACTTCAAATGCAGCCTGTGATAAAGAGGGAACAATGATGGTTACCCGTTCATCCAGAGCGGCATCCAGGCTGTTATGCATATCGTTCATATTCTTGCTCCTTTTAAATGCCAGCAGAATTATTGTGCTGCCTGGCTGGTGAATTGTGCTTCTTCGGTGCTGTCATTCAGGGCAGTTGTCGACGACGCCCCGCCCTTGGCTGCCACAGAAATGGCATCAAACCATCCGGCGCCAACCTCGCGTTGATGGCGGTGGGCGGTATAGCCAATTTCTTCTGCGGCAAATTCTGCATTTTGCAGGGCGCTATAGGCGGCCATGCCGTGATCCTTATAGGCATGGGCCAGCTCATACATGCCGTAATTCAGCGAATGGAAACCAGCCAGGGTAATAAATTGGAATTTATATCCCATCTTGCCAATTTCCTGTTGGAAGCGGGCGATATCCTGTTCGCTCAGATTGGCTGACCAGTTAAAGGACGGGCTGCAATTATAGGCCAGCATTTGTTCTGGAAATTCAGCGCGAATTGCCTTTGCAAAGGCTTCAGCCTGTTCCAGATTCGGTGTAGAGGTCTCCATCCACAACAAATCTGCATAAGGCGCAAAAGCCAGGCCGCGCGCAACACAGCGATCAAATGCATCCTCGTCCCGCAGGCAGAAGAACCCTTCTTCTGTGCGCTCGCCATGAATAAAGGGCTTGTCACGCGGATCGATATCAGAGGTGATAAGCTTTGCACTTTCAGCATCGGTACGAGCCATGATAACAGTCGATACCCGGCTGACATCTGCTGCCAGTCTTGCTGCATTTAAATTGGTAATCGCTTGCTGGATGGGGATCAAAACCTTGCCGCCCATATGCCCGCATTTTTTCTCAGATGCCAGCTGATCTTCAAAATGCACACCGGCTGCCCCAGCTTCGATATAGGCTCTGGTCAGCTCAAATGCGTTTAACGCGCCGCCAAAACCAGCTTCACAATCTGCAACAATCGGGGCTAGCCAGTCGGTAGATGGCGTGCCTTCTTCCAATGTTTCTATCTGATCGGCACGGATAAGGGTTTTATTGATTCGCTTGGCCAGCTCAGGTCCGGAATTTGCCGGATAGATTGATTGGTCCGGATACATAGAGCCTGCAGTATTGCTGTCAGCCGCAACCTGCCAGCCAGACAGATAAATGGCCTTTAGTCCAGCGCGCACTTGCTGCATCGCCTGATTGCCAGTCATGGCCCCCAGCGTATGCACATAATCTTCGGAATGTAACAGCGACCATAATTTATCCGCGCCACGGCGTGCCAGGGAATGTTCGACCACCACAGAACCAGACAATTTTGTTACCTCGGACATATCATAGTCACGGGTGGTATGGGCAAAACGGCCATTTTGGCTTTTGGTATGGGCTTCGAATTCAGCTGTCATTTTCGCTCTCCTTAATGGGCTGCTAGGGTCATAAAATTTATCTCGCTGCCTATTTT
>JBMHCK010000021.1:0-7821 GCA_049889955.1 Puniceispirillaceae bacterium (SeqCode) | reverse complement strand
CCATTAATTCTGCACAATGGCGGTGGATTTTATCTGGCGACAGAAAAACCGAGCTGTTTTGTGCCGCCCCGCGCTCTTCATAGCCCAGCATCGCGGTTTCCGCAGCACTAAAGGGCAGGATAAGCCCCATCGCATGTCGGTCCTCCGGAATATGGGCAACGCCTAATTTTTTTACCTCAGCCGGCGTTAGCGGCCTATCCGGACTAATCTCGGCAGCGGCGATATGCAGCGTGCCACGCTCTGGCGGTGTAATACCTGCCAGCACTTCCAGCAATTCAGACTGACCATTTCCAGACACCCCCGCAATGCCAAAAATCTCGCCGCGCCGAACCGCAAAGCTGATATCTTGCAAACAGCTTTTGCCGCTCTCATCGCGCACAGATAACTGGCTGACCTGTAGGCAAATTTCCCCTGGTTCAGCATCTTTATGCCCTACAGATAACAATACAGGGCGCCCCACCATCAGCTCTGCCAGCGCCTCTGGCGAGGTGTTTTCTGTATCCAGATGGGCCACCATTTCCCCACCACGCATGACCGACACCCGATCTGTAACCGCCATAATTTCTTTTAATTTATGCGTGATCAGCAAAATCGTTACGCCTTGCGCGCGCAAGGATTTCAAAATTTCAAACAGTTGCTGGGTTTCCTGCGGGGTCAATACGCCGGTCGGTTCATCCAGCACCAGAACCCGCGCACCGCGATATAATGCTTTCAGAATTTCAACACGTTGCTGCAATCCCACTGGCAAATCCTGAACCAGAGCATGCAAATCAACCTGCAATCCATATTTCTGCGCTATCTCGTCCAGCTCTTTGGTAGCCGCATCCATCCCGCCTTGCAGGCTGCCAGCCCCTTCATGCCCCAGAACAATATTTTCCAGAACTGTAAAATTTGGCACTAGCATAAAATGCTGATGCACCATCCCTATCCCGGCGGCAATAGCATCGGCAGTAGAACGCAATTTTGCGGGCGCGCCGAAAATCTGTATCTCGCCGCGATCCGCTGTATAAAATCCATATAGAATAGAGACCAGTGTGGATTTCCCAGCCCCGTTTTCGCCGACAATACCGTGAATTGTCCCTGCCGTAACATCCAGATGAATATCCCGGTTGGCCTGAACCGCACCAAAGCTTTTGTAGATATTTTTCAGCGTGATAGCAGGTGATGCGCTTGTCGCACCACCTGTATCCATTTGTGGTTTTTTATGCATGTCTATGCAAAGTTTAAACAGCCGCCATTAATATGGGCAGCTAGAGGTGCTTTCATAATTATGAACAGCTACCTTGCCGCTGAGAATATCTGAACGTGCCTGTTCTACAGCCGCTTTGATATCTGCAGTAATTAGCGAGGCGTTATTTTCATCCAATGCCCAGTCAACACCCCCTTCGGCAACACCCAGCGAGCGCACACCAGAAGAGAAGTTTCCGTCCATAGCATCTTTGAACGTTTCATAGGCTGCAACATCTACCCGCTTTAGCATTGAGGTCAGAACTGAACCTGGTGCCAGACCATTTTGGTTTGAATCCACCCCGATTGCCAGCTTGCCAGCATCCGCAGCCGCCTGAATTACGCCAAGACCGGTACCGCCAGCAGCATGGTAGATAACATCTGCCCCTCTATCAATTTGGCTTTTTGCCAACTCGGCACCCTTGGCAGGATCATTCCATGCAGACGGGGTTGTGCCGGTCATATTCTGATACACATCCGCAGAACCATTAACCGCCTTTACACCGCCCACATAACCACAGGCAAATTTGCGAATAAGGGTAATATCCATACCGCCCACAAAACCAACCTTGCCAGTATCAGATGCCAGCGCAGCTGCCACCCCTACCAGATAGCTGCCTTCATGCTCTTTAAATACATATTGGCGCAGGTTCGGGGCATCCAGCCAGCCCACATCAATGATAGAGAACTGCTTGTTAGGATATTCTGCGGCAACTTTGGCAATCGCATCTGCCTGTGCAAAGCCCACACCCAGAATGATATCTGCCCCGCGTTCAGCCATCCGGCGCATGGCCTGTTCCCGCTGAGTTTCGTTGGTGACTTCAAATTCCATCACTTCGATACCGGTTTCATCGGTGAATTTCTTCACCCCGTTATACACCCCTTCATTAAAGGATTTATCAAACTTGCCGCCCATGTCATAGATAACGGCCGGCTTGATATCGGCTGCCTGAACCATGGTGGCAAAACTGATTGCAGAGACTGCAGCAATCGCTAATGTTTTGACAAATTTCATCATCATTCTCCCTGTTTTATTTCAGCCCAATCTGTTTGAGCCGCTCCTGTAAAAACTGATCTGCACTAAAATTTGGTTTTAATGCTACATCCGGGCGTGGATGCAAAAACATAGGCATAGAATAGCGCGATTGGTTTGAATTTTCATCTGGATTCACTACCCTATGCGTTGTAGAGGGGAAATAATTATCACTCGCCAAGGCCAGCATATCCCCGTTATTGATTGTAATCATACCAGGATCACATGGCACCTCATGCCACTGCCCTTGCGTATCTTTTGCTTGCAAGCCTGGCTGAGAGCCGGCAACCAGCAAGGTAATTAAGTTAATATCTTCATGTGCAGCGGCGCGAATCGCGGCCGCGCGCTCATCTTTTGCCACTGGCGGGTAGTGCAGGATACGCAACAGGCTTTGCTGGCTATCTGTCATCATATCTCGCAAGGGCGCGCTCAGCTTTTCGGCGATATCTGCAGGTAGCTGGCTATCCAGCCAGCCAAGCAGCTCTACGCCCAGCCCAACCAGATCAGCATAAAATGCTCTGGTTTCTGCTTCCAGACTTTCTGGCATCTGCCCCCAGGGATAGACATGATAGAATTCTTTTAAATCTTTTTCTTTGGCATCTTTGGCATGCTCTGACTTAAACGGAAAATACCCATCCTGGCGCACTGGATCGCGCAAATAATCATGCTTTTCTTCTGCGGCAAAAAAGCTGGCCCAGCGGGCATAAATCGCATCAATTTTTGCCGCTGTTATGTGATGATTTGCCAGTACCGCAAAGCCGGTTTCATGCAGGGATTGTGCAAGCGCTTGCGAAGCGTTTGGCGCGCGATAATCAACAGTTTGAATATGCATCTTATATCAAACCTCTCTTGGTCATCAATTTAGTTATTTATTTAGCCATTAATTGGCCATCCACATCATTCCCCTGCTGAAAACCTGAAATGGACCAAAACGGGTAAATATCAAAAGCAGTCATTTTGATGCAGAAATTCTTTTATCCCTCATTGTGTCAGCTTGGGCACAGATATCCAGAAAAATTTTACGCAAGCGCTCACTCTTAACGCCTACAGCAACATTTACAGGCCGCCGCCCCACAGCAGTAGTGGCCGTTTCTGCGATTGTGCGGCCAATTTCATCGCCGTCACAAACCACGTGCAAGGGGGCTTGGCGAAATTCAAATACATCCCTGTCGGTAATCGCAATCACCGCAGAGGGATCATGCATCATACAAACATGCTGGCCGACAACAGAATGATAAAAATCAATATAAAAATCGGTAATATCTGCCAGAAAGCCCCCAATATCAGGAGAGGGGATGCGCAAGCTTTCAAAATCATCCTGAACACAGGTTACTTTTTGCGTAACATCCAGACCGATCAGGTCAATTTCCCAATCCGCGGCAAACACATGATCAGCAGCATGCGGATCGTTCCAGATATTTGCTTCTGCAAAAGCGGTGACATTGCCAGGGCACCATACCGCACCGCCCATTATGACCAGCTTTTTCACATAATGAATAATCTGGGGATCATAATCCAATAGGGCCGCAATATTGGTAAGCGGGCCAACTGGACACAAAACCACCTCGCCTGGATGCTGGCGGCACATTTCAGATAAAAATATTGCGGCTTCCCGCTGGTCTGGCTGGGCTTTTGGGGTGGGGGCCGGAAGATGGCCAAACCCCTCTTTGCCATGCACATAATGCGACGGGGCATTTGCCGGCTGCTGGCGTGGATGGTCGGCCCCTGCGGCTACTAGAATAGAGCTGCCAGCCTGTTCAACAAGGCTGAGCGCGTTGCGGGTAGCCTGATGGGTAAATACATTTCCAAAAACAGAGCTAAGGCCTATCAGCTCTAGCCGCGGATCGGCAAAAGCCAGATGTATGGCCATCGCATCATCTATGCCAGGGTCGGTATCAATAATGATTTTATCTGCACACATGACAGTTGTTAATCCTGTTTTGTGGTGCCTCCATTTGCAGCAGACCATCCTTTGGGGTCATGCAAAAACGCCTCTACGGTTGCACAGGTTTTATCATCAAATTTATCGCTTTGCTTTAGCTGCTCCAGCACATCCCACCAGCTTGCCAAATAGTGTAACTGCAAATCTGCCTGCTGTAATTTCTGGGCAGCATCGGCAAAAATATCATAATAGAAAACAACAAATACATGATTACATTGGGCGCCAGCTTTGCGCAGCGCATCAGCAAACATAAATTTACTGCCGCCATCTGTTGCTAAATCTTCGACCAGCAACACCCGGCTATTCTCGGCCAAATACCCTTCTATCTGGGCATTACGGCCAAACCCTTTTGGCTTTTTACGGACATATTGCATAGGCAATGCCAGCCGTTCTGCCATGAACGCGGCAAAAGGAATGCCAGCTGTCTCGCCGCCTGCCACACTATCAAAGGCTTCAAAGCCGGCATCCTGTGCCAGTACAGAAATACCAAAATCCATCAATGCGGCACGAATACGCGGGAAAGAGATTAGCTTGCGGCAGTCAATATATACCGGGCTTGCTGCCCCCGAGGTCAGAATAAAGGGCTGTTCAGCATTCACATGCACAGCTTCAATTTCCAACAGCATAGAGGCGGTTGCTTTGGCAATCATCTGTTTATCTGTCAGGCTCATGGAAATCATCCGCTATACTCCTTGTTATTTAATCTGCACGGCGTGCTTCATAGCCATCTGCCACAGACCAGTAAATTTCCATCTGCGGATCGAAAACTGTTACTGGCCCATCTGCGGTGCTCACTGGTGCCATAACTGGCTGCGGCGTATCATGGCGAGTCAATGTCAGCATATCTGCATTTACCGGCAGACGATAGAATTGCGGGCCATAGCGTGAGGTGAAGGCTTCTAGCCTATCCAGCGCATCATGGCTTTCAAATAGCTGTGCCAGACAGGCCAGCGTATTGGGGGCATTAAAAATACCGGCACACCCGCATGGCTGTAGCTTTGCGGCGTCAACATGCGGGGCGCTATCGGTGCCTAAGAATACCTTGCCTGTATCGGCCAGCACCGCGTTCAGCAGGGCTTGTCTGTGGCTTTCTCTTTTCGCCACTGGCAGGCAATAATAATGCGGCTTTATGCCCCCGGCCAGAATCGCATTCCGATTGATAATCAGATGATGCGGGGTGATGGTCGCGGCCAGATTATCATTTCCAGAAAGCACAAATTCAGCTGCCTGTGCGGTGGTGATATGTTCAAACACAATCCGCAATTCTGGCAGTCTGGCCCGCAAGGGTGCCAGTACCCTGTCGATAAAAACAGCTTCCCTGTCAAAGATATCAATATCGCTATCTGTAACCTCGCCATGCACCAGTAGAGGCAATCCAATCGCTGCCATCTCTTCTAATACCGGCATCACTTTTTCGATATCCCGAACCCCGCTGTCGGAATTGGTTGTTGCACCGGCTGGATACAGCTTTACAGCAGAGATGATACCATCTTGTGTACCGGTGCGTATATCTGCCGGGTCAGTGGTCTCGGTTAAATACACTACCATCAAAGGGGTGAAATTATCCCCTGCTGGCCGGGCATCCAGAATGCGCTGGCGATATTGGGCAGCCAATGCAGAGCTGGTTACCGGCGGCACAAGATTAGGCATAATGATCGCCCGCCCGCACCAGCTGGAGCTATGCGGCAATACGGCCTGCATAATTTTGCCGTCACGCAGATGCAAATGCCAGTCATCGGGACGCCGGATGGTAAGTGTATTTACCGGCACTATTTTATCCTTTTGCCCGTTCAATCGCCGCGAGAATCATTTCTGCGGCTTTTTCCGGACCTTCCCAGCCTTGAACCTTCACCCATTTGGTTTTTTCAAGGTCCTTGTAATGCTCAAAGAAATGCCCGATTTGTTCCAGAATAATGGCTGGCAAATCGGCGGTGGATTTCACATCCTTGTAAAGCGGGTGCAGCTTATCAATCGGCACACATAACAGCTTTTCATCTACGCCGCTTTCATCTTCCATCATCAACACGCCGATAGGGCGCGCGGCGATAACACAGCCATGCACAATCGGCATCGGCGTTAGCACACAGGCATCAATCGGATCGCCATCATCAGACAGCGTATGCGGCACAAAACCATAATTTACCGGATAATGCATTGGTGTATGTAAAAACCGATCGACCAAAAGCGCGCCAGATTCCTTGTCCAATTCATATTTTACCGGTGCGGATTGGGCTGGAATTTCAATCGCTACATTAATTTCTTCTGGCGGGTTTTTGCCAGCAGTGATTTTGTCCAGATTCATTGTCTTGCTCATCCTTTTTAACGCGTGATAAAAGAGGCCAGCTTGGCGGTTAAAGATTTTGTGCCTTGCATCTGCTTTCCTGTGCCTATGTAATACCCAGATGACAGGCATTTTACCAGACAGAAATCGTATAATTATCTCTGTCTTTATGAAATTCGAAAAAGGTAATCCTTGGCCTTTTACAGTGGTACCGCGTTAAGATGACACAAAGAGTTGGAATTATTGGACATGGGTTAACCGGCATTGCCGCTGCGGTAATGCTGGCACGCGGCGGCTATCAGGTTACGCTGGTTGGCCCGAAACCGCCCTTTGCTGGCGGCTTGCAATTGGCACCAAACGGGCTGGCGGCCCTGCGTGCGCTTGGCATGTATGACGCGGTTATGGAAAAAGCGGTACAGCTGGATGCTATTCTGATCACCGCCATGCAAGGGGGCCGCAAGCTGGCCGAAATACCGCATCACGATAAGCGGGTTTATGTCGGCATGGGGCGGGATGATTTATATGCGCTATTCCAGGCAGAAGCCCTGCAGCTGAAAAACCTGCAATTTCTGCCAAGCCCGGCAGTCAGCGTTACCCGGGCAGAACAATCCGCAGAGATTGTTCTGGAAGGTGGTCAGCTGCTGTATTTTGATGAAATTATTGGCGCGGACGGGGCAAATGGCCTGTGCCGAAGCTTTGTTTGTGGCGCCCGGCTGAACCGAAAAGAGGCCCCCTATTATGCGATGCGAGCCGAGCTGCCCGCCGACCAGCTGCCGCGCCTTTTTAGCCGTCCGCAAACCCAGCTTATTCTGGGGGATGGGTGTCACTTTGTCAGCTATCCCATAGCTGGCAGGCAAAAAATCAATGCGGTATTTTGTGCCTCGGCAGATGCCTTGACCAGCGAATGGGAGGCAAAAATTTTGCAGCCGCACCCCTTGTTGAAATATGTGCACCGCGCCGCGCCTGCCTGGAACAAGCTGCCCTTATATACAGACAACCCGCTGGCAAGTTGGCGCCGCTTGCAGGTAACGCTGATAGGGGATGCCGCCCATGTAATGCCCCCCCATTTGGCACAGGGGGCAGGTCAGAGTTTTGAAGATATTGCCGATCTACAATCCAGACTAGCAGAAGAGGGGCTATCGCAAGGGCTGCGATCTATGGCGATTAGCCGGGCAGGGGCGTTAAAATCCATCTCTAGCAAAGCAGGATTAACTGGCCAGATGATGCGGCTTTCTGGTTTGCCTGGCCAGCTTCGTGACAGCCTGCTTGGCCTGACCGGAACACAGCTGGTTGAACATTGGCTGGCCGATGTGTGGCAAGACCAGGAAAGACAGACAG
>JBMHCK010000020.1:0-4219 GCA_049889955.1 Puniceispirillaceae bacterium (SeqCode) | reverse complement strand
ACGGAAATCTGGCAAGGCAGGGGCAAGCTGATGGGCGCATTCAGGCTGAAAAAAGGCGGAAGGATAAACCGGAACAAGCCAGTCTCGTTTCGGTTTAATGGCCGCCAGCTAAGCGGCTTTGAGGGGGATACGATTGCCTCTGCGCTGCTGGCAAATAATGTGCGCCAGGTCGGACGAAGCTTTAAATACCATCGTCTGCGCGGGGTGATGTCGGCAGGCCCGGAAGAGGGCGGCGCGTTATTTAACGTTAATGATGGTGCCAAACGGATCGCCAATGTCAAAGGTACAATGGCTGAATTGCGCCAGGATATCCAGGTCAGAGCCCAGAATGCCTATCCAACTATTGGCTTTGATATTGGCGCGATAAATGGACTGTTTGCGCCATTTCTGAGCGCAGGTTTTTATTACAAAACCTTTATGGGACCAGCACGCAGCACCTCTTTCTGGATGTTCTGCGAGCGCTTTATTCGTAAGGCGGCTGGACTGGGCAAGGCTTCGCGCCAGCCAGATCCCGATAGCTATGATATCGCCTATTCCTTCTGTGATGTTCTGGTCATAGGGGCAGGGCCAGCGGGTCTGCATGCCGCAGCGGAGCTGGCAGAGCAGGGACATAAACTGCTGCTGGTTGAACAGGATTTTGAGGCAGGCGGCAGTTATCTGACTAGTGGTGAGGCTAGCGATATTGCCCTGCGGGATGCTGCGCTAAAACGGTTTGAAAAAGCTGGTGGCAAGCTGATGCTGCGGGCTACGGCCTTTGGGTTATATGATGGGCTGGTAACAGGGGTGCTGGAACGCCGGACCGATCATTTGCAAAACCCTGATCCCCATAGCCCGCGTGAAATAACCCATATTGTTCATCCCCGTCAGATTGTCTTGGCCACAGGGGCGGCTGAGAGAGGGCTTGCTTTTGGCAATAATGATCGGCCCGGTGTTATGCTGGCAGGGGCATTGCGGGCCTATGCCTGTCGCTATGGGGTGATGGCCGGTAAATCGGCTGTTCTGGCGACCTGTCATGATGGCACCTATGAGGATGCGATTGCCCTGGCCAGGCTGGGTATGGAAATCACGCTGATTGATGCCCGCAACCGTAAAAGCCGCCGCCTGAGAGATGCACAGGCCGCTGGTATTGTTGTTCTAAATGGCAAGGTTCCGGTAAATGTAGCTGGCAGCAAGGCGGTAGCCGCCCTTGAGGTGGCAGATATTGATGAAGCTGGCAATGTTGGCACGATGACCACCTTGATCGGGTGCGAGATTGTCGGCATGTCCGGAGGCTATTCACCGGTAATCCATCTGCCTTCGCATCGGGGAATTAAACCGCGCTGGGAGGCCTCTATCCAGGCGTTTGTTACGGGCAAAACAACTGAAAATATAGCTGTGATTGGCGCGGCTGATGGCGTGTTTGGCGCGCAGGCCTGTATTGAACATGCCCAGCAACTCTGTCAAAAGCTGGGCGGCGAAAAACCTGGCAAAAATATACGCCGCGGGATTCCAGGCGGTATGCGCCCCCTATTTGAGATACAGCTGCAGGGGCGGAAGCTAAAATCCTTTATCGACCCGCAACATGATGTGACTAGCGAGGATGTGCGCCAGGCCCACCGCGAGGGCTTTGTGTCTGTCGAGCATATGAAACGCTATACTACGCTAGGCATGGCTACCGATCAGGGGCGTGTTGGCAATATATTGGGGCTGGCGGTGATGGCCGAGGCACAGGGGCTAGCTGTTGGCACCTCCGGGATTACCACCTTTCGCCCGCCTTTTACACCGGTATCTATCGGCGCGATGGCAGGGCGTGAGCGGGGGGCAGAATGGCGCCCCACACGCCGCACCGCAATGCATCATGCCCATCTGGCTGCCGGGGCGGTAATGACCGATGCCGGGGCCTGGAAGCGAGCTTGGTATTATCCGCAGGCAGAGGAGACCATTGACGATGCCTATATAAGAGAGGCGGCCACCACCCGCCAAAATGTGGCGATGGTCGATGTCTCTACCTTGGGCAAGATTGCGGTACAGGGGCCAGATGCGACCGAGTTTTTAAACCGTCTTTATGTGAACCCGTTTGCCAAGCTAGCGATTGGTAAGGCACGCTATGGGATTATGCTGCGGGATGATGGGATGGTGCTGGATGATGGCACGACCTGGCGTTTGGCCGAAGATGATTATTTTATGACTACCACTACCGCCCAGGCCGCCCCAGTGATGCAGTTTTTAGAAGAATTACTGCAACGCCGCTGGACAGATTTGCGGGTGCATGTAACTTCGGTAACCGATCAATGGGCGGGTATGGCGGTTGCTGGCCCATGCGCCCGTGAAGTTCTATGCGCCCAGTTCCCGCAAGTTGACTGGTCAGATGAGGCCTTTCCCTTTATGGCGGTTCGGGAATTTACCCATGCCCATGCGGGGCGGGATATCACCTGCAGGGTTGCCCGAATTTCCTTTTCTGGCGAGCGTGCGTTTGAAATTTATACGCCCTTTGATTGTGGCGAGGCGATTTGGGGAGAGCTTGCCAGCCTTATTCAGGAAACAGGGGGCTGCCTGTACGGAATGGAAGCGCTAGGAGCGTTGCGGATTGAAAAGGGGCATGTCACCGCTGCCGAGCTGGATGGGCGGGTTACGCTGGAAGATGCTGGCTTTGGCCGAATGGCCTCAAAAACCAAGCCCTTTATAGGCTCTGTTCTGCGCCAACGCCCCCATCTGCAAGCCGCGAACAGGCCACAGCTTGTCGGAATTTACCCTAAAGATCGGACACAGAAATTTTCAGCTGGTGCCATTTTATGCGCGCCTGATGCGGTGTCCGGCTTTGGTGAGGGGTGGGTTACCGCTGTTACCCATTCACCTTCTATCGGGCATTGGATAGGGCTAGGCTTTGTTTCTGGCGGGGTTTCTGCCTGGGCAGGTAAAACCGTTATTGTGGCTGACCCAGTGCGTGATAGCTTTGTTGAGGCGGAAATCGTCAGCCCGCATATGTTTGACCCCAAAGGAGATCGGCAGAATGGCTAAGGTTCTGGAGGGTTTGAATATCGCTGGTCAAGGGCTGGCACGATTGGCGCCTGGGCGCTATGGCATCAAGGGCAGGGCCGGGGTAAAAATCACCGAATTAAGCGGGGCTAACATCACCCAGCTTGCCTTTTTCCCAGAACAGGAAAGCGCGGTTAAAACCCTGCTGAAACGCCAGTTTAAACTTCCGCAGCTGCCAGATTTTTCTGCGTCTTGCCAGAACGGGGACAGCTTATGTTTGCGGGCCGAAATGGGCAAGTTATGGCTGGTTACCGCCCAGCCTGTGATAGCGGGTTTGCCTGCCAGCACAGCGAAATATTACCCGCTGGATATTTCGGCTTCCAAAGTTTGCTTGCAGCTATCAGGGGCAGAGGCCGCCAGCCTGATTAATCGTCAAGCGGCGGTTGATCTGTCCTGTCCAGATGGCCAGTTCATGGCAACGGGCATGCATCATGTTGGGGTTCACATCCTGAAAACCAGCAGTGAGAATTATCTGCTGTTTCTACCTTCAAGCTTTGCTGAATCTTTGGCGCATAGCCTGTTTGAAATTGCCTGTCAGTTCGGCGTGCGGGTATCAAAGCCTGTCAGATGGCCAGAAAATGGTCCTGAAAATGGTCCTCAAAATCAGGCGGGCAAGCTATAATGTTTTCCCTGTTTTCTGCTGCTGGCCCAAAACAAGGATCGCGCTCAAAAAAACAGTCTGAGGCGCAAGAACGCCCCTTGCAAGCGGTACTTAATCAGGCCTATGAATTAATGGAATTACATGGCCTCAGCGGGTGGCAAATCAGGCTGGACCATGCGCGTCGGCGCGCGGGTTTATGTGATTATAACCGTAAGGTGATTTCGCTGTCCCGGCATTATGCCAACTATGCAGAACCTGATCATATAAAAGATACCATTCTACATGAAATCGCCCATGCGCTGGTTGGTCCTGGTCATGGGCATGATGCGGTTTGGCGACAGAAAGCACGGGAAATCGGCTGTAGTGCGGCTAGATGCCATACGCTAAGTTTTTCACAGGCGCGCTGGATAATGCGGTGCCCAAAAGGCTGTTTTGCTACAGAGCGCCACCGTCGCAGCTCGGGGCTGGTTTGTGCGAAATGCAAAACACCAGTAGAGTTTGTCGCCTTTGCCGAGGCAGGGGAAGACGCGCTATCTGCCCACCAAGAGCCAAAGTTATGAGCGCGACTTCTTTATTTTTGTTTCAGGACAGGCAAGAGATTTT
>JBMHCK010000019.1:0-14227 GCA_049889955.1 Puniceispirillaceae bacterium (SeqCode) | reverse complement strand
GATTTTCTGCGCTCTCGCCGGCGTATGCTGTGGAATGGTACGGTAACTGTATCGGTTGTTTTATCTGGTTCTGGCGAGCTGTTGATGGCCCCGCATATCAGCCAGTCTGGCCTATGTTCTGATCTTCAGGCAGATGAATTTATTGCCGATGCGTCCCTGGCGGTAGAAGATGCGCTGATGCAGAGCCTGGAGCGAGCCGAAAAAGGGCGGTCAGATGAGCAAATTGTTATCAGCGCGGTACGCAGCCTTGCCAAGCAACGTTTCCGGCTGCGGCCAACAGTGCATGCACATATTTTGCGCGCCAGTGATGAGGAGTTACGGGCATGATAGGCAGTATTAATCATATCGCTATTGCGGTTCCCGATATTCAGGCAGCGATGGTGCAATGGCAGGCTAGAACAGGGGCTGAAATTTCGGCTATCCAGACCCTGCCAGAACATGGCGTGCATGTAGCCTTTATTCAGGCAGAAAATGGAAAAGTAGAATTGCTGGAGCCGATAGATGCAAGCTCTCCCATTGCTAAATTTTTAGAAAAAAACCCGGATGGCGGTATGCATCATATCTGTTTTGATGTAGTGGATTTAATCGCATCACGGGACCGCCTTATCGCTGAGGGCGGGCGCGTTTTAGGCGGGGAAGAGCCGCGTATAGGCGCACATGGAAAGCCGGTTATTTTTATTCATCCCAAAGACTTAAGCGGCACACTTATCGAATTACAGCAGGCCTGATATGGATATTGTTTCTTCTGTTGTTGTGTATATTTTATTATGGTGGTGGGTATTTTTTATGATCCTGCCTTTTGGGGCAAAACCATCTGTTGAACAGGTGCCAGGTCAGGCACCTTCTGCACCAGACAAGCCGCGCATTGTTCGTAAAATGCTGATTACCTCAGTTATCGCCGCCGGATTATTTGTTATTGTTCATGCGGTCATCACCTCTGGCATATTCAGCTTTAGAGAGATAAGCGGATAGATAGGTTAAACTGGCATAATGTGCGTTTCTGTCGCGCTATTTGACTGTGTTATATGCCGGTTAAACATGATAAATACAAAGGCGCATTCTAAACAGGCTAACAGCGCTGGATGCACAACAAAGGGAAAAGGCTAGAATGACAGCTATTTTTTTAGCAAGTGACCATGCAGGATGCCAGTTAAAGGCAGAAATTTCTGCCTATCTGACGCAGGCAGGCCATCAGGTGACAGATTTAGGCACAGATGGCAGCACATCTGTTGATTATCCTGATTTTGGATATAAGTTAGCTGCAGCCCTGAAAGACAAGGCTGAGGCAAGAGGGATTGCGATTTGCGGGTCCGGCATTGGCATTTCCATTGCGGCAAACCGCCATAGCTGGGTGCGAGCGGCGCTGGTACATGATGTTACCAATGCAAGATTATGCCGCGAACATAATGATGCTAACGTGCTGGCTCTGGGAGAGCGGGTTACCGGCGCTATCCAGGCAATAGATTGTGTACAGGCCTTTTTAGATACGCCTTTTGCAGGTGGTCGTCATCAAAAGCGGATTGATAAATTGTCTAATCCAAAACTGGAAAGCTAATCTGAGGATAAAAAATGAATAATATGACAGATTTTTTTAACGCTAACCTGGAACAAACCGATCCTGAGATTGCCAAAGCAATCAGTGATGAGCTGCACCGCCAGCAAGATCAGATCGAGATGATCGCGTCTGAAAATATTGTCTCTTCCGCAGTTTTGGAAGCACAAGGCTCTGTGCTGACAAATAAATATGCTGAAGGCTATTCAGGCCGTCGCTATTATGGCGGCTGTGAATATGTGGATGTGGTGGAAACCCTGGCAATTGAGCGCGCAAAACAGCTATTTGATTGCAAATTTGTGAATGTACAGCCCCATTCCGGGGCCCAGGCGAACCAGGCTGTGTTTTTAGCCCTGCTAAAGCCCGGGGACACTGTTTTGGGCATGTCTCTAGAGGCAGGCGGGCACCTGACCCATGGCGCTGGTCCAAACCTGTCTGGTAAATGGTTTAATGCCGTGCAATATGGCGTGTCACGCGAAACTGGGCAAATAGATTATGATGCCCTTGAGGCCCAGGCAATCGAATGTCAGCCACAATTGATTGTTGCGGGGGCATCTGCCTATCCACGGCAGATTGATTTTGCCGCTTTCCGCCGGATTGCTGACAAGGTTGGCGCGCTATTTATGGTTGATATGGCGCATATCTCGGGGCTGGTCGCGGCGGGTCTTCACCCTAGCCCGGTACCACATGCCGATATCGTAACCTCTACCACCCATAAAACCCTGCGCGCTGCCAGAGGCGGGATTATCCTGTCTAATGATGAGGCTTTGGGACGCAAGATTAATTCAGCTGTTTTCCCTGGTTTGCAGGGCGGACCGCTAATGCATGCTATCGCTGGCAAGGCGGTTGCCTTTGGTGAGGCATTAAAGCCAGAATTTAAGACATACATTGAAACCGTTGTAAAAAATGCGCAAACTCTGGGTGAGGTGTTGTTAGATAGAGGGCTGGACCTGGTGTCTGGCGGGACCGATACCCATTTGGTTCTGGTTGATTTGCGCCCGAAAGGATTAACAGGGGATATCACTGAAACATCGCTGGAACGTGCGGGTATTACCTGTAATAAAAATGGCGTGCCGTTTGATCCGGAAAAGCCGATGGTAACCTCTGGCGTGCGTTTAGGCTCGCCTGCGGGTACTACCCGCGGCTTTGGGCCAGAACAATTTGCACAGATAGGGCATCTGATTGGGGATGTGCTGGATGGGCTGGCATCGAACCGGAATGACAATTCTGATGTTGAAATGTCTGTTCGGGCGAAAGTAAAGGACTTGTGCAGAGCCTATCCTATCTATTAATAAACTGGGGCTATTAATAAACTGAGCTATTAATAGTATAAAGGCTATTTATAGTATGAGGGCAGGGCCCACACCACAAGAACCTGTTACAGGAGAGACTGGCAATGTTATGCCCGATTTGTCGTTCTGAGGATACGCAAGTTAAAGATTCGCGCCCGTCAGAGGATGGCACTTCTATTCGTCGCCGTCGTCAATGTTCAGAATGCGAGGCGCGATTCACCACTTTTGAGCGGGTCCAGCTGCGCGAGATATCAGTGCTGAAACGCGATGGACGCAAAGTTCCCTTTAGCCGCGAAAAGCTGGAGCGTTCTTTTAATATCGCGTTGCGCAAGCGTTCTGTGCATGAAAATGATGTGGTGATGGCCATCAATGACATTGTGCGAAAGCTGGAATCGACTGGCGAGGCAGATGTTACCTCGGATTATGTTGGCTCTCTGGTTATGAAAGCTTTGCTATCGCTGGATAAGGTTGGCTATATCCGCTACGCCTCTGTCTATAAGAATTTCGAAGATGCCAGCGATTTCGAAGACTTTGTGAATGACCTCAGACCGTAACTCTGTCACGCCTGCGTCTTTTACTTCAGATGATGAACGCTGGATGCGGCTGGCATTGCTGCAGAGCGCACGCGCACAGGGCCGAACAGGCGAAAATCCGCCGGTAGGGTGTGTGCTGGTATCTGCTGCTGGCCAGTTGCTGGCCACAGGGCATACCGGGCCAGGTGGCCGCCCGCACGCAGAACAAACAGCCCTGAATAATGCTGCTGCCTATCCAAAGCTATTACATGGCGCCCATGCCTATGTAACACTTGAGCCTTGCGCCCATCATGGCCAGACCCCGCCTTGTGCCGAGGCCCTGATAGCTGCGGGAATTACGTGCGTTATCTATAGTATTGGGGATCCTGATAGAAGGGTAAATGGGCGTGGCCATGCCATGCTGACAGCGGCAGATATACAGGTCTCAACCGGATTACTTGCAGATCAGGCAAGCGATATTATGGCCGGGTTTTTAGCCTCCAAAACACGTAATCGTCCCGCCATTACCAGCAAAATTGCCCTTAGCAAAGATGGTTTTATCGCTGCAAAAAGGGGGCAGCAAACCTGGCTGACAGGTGATGTTGCAAAGAGATTTACCCATGATTTACGCAGCCGCCATGATGCGGTGTTAACAGGCATTGATACGGTTTTAGCCGATGACCCGCTTCTGAATTGTCGGCTGGCTGGATATATCAGCGATAGCCCGGTACGGCTGGTAATGGATAGTCGTTTGCAATTACCGCTGCAGAGCCAGCTGGTACAGACCGCCAGAGAGATAGATGTTCTGGTGTTCACGCGCCCCGATTGTGATGCTGCACAACACGCCGCCCTTACCGCAAAAGGGGTACAGGTGATTTCGTGCGAGCATATAAAAGGCGGGCGACCACACCCTGAATTTGTGATGGATTTCTGCGCCCAAACAGGCATTCGATCTGTTTTGCTGGAAGCAGGGGCAGAGCTGAATAGGGCCTTTTTTGCCGCCGGATTAATTGACAAGGTGGTTGAGCTTGTCGCCCCAACAACGCTGGCTACCGGCTATTCAGGCTATAGCCCCTCACAAATCAGCAACCCTTCTATAGCTTTTGTGCAGACAGCGGATTATATAAAGAGCAGTTCGGGCTTTTTAGGCGCAGATAAGCTGTCCATCTGGCACCGTACGGGACGCCAGTAATCAGGGATAAACACAGATATGTTCACAGGCATCATAACTGCGATAGGCCGCATTGATGACATTCAAAAGTCAGGCGATTGGCGATTAAAAATCGCTACCCCCTGGCAGTGCGCGCACATTGATTTAGGCGCGTCAATTGCTTGCTCCGGGGTCTGTTTGACCGTAATTGAGCGCGATGCGGACTGGTTTGCGGTAGAAGTGTCTGCAGAATCGCTGTCCAGGACCACTATTGGCGGATGGGAAGCTGGCACGCATATAAATCTGGAACGGGCCTTGCGGCTAGGTGATGAGCTGGGCGGTCATATTGTCTCTGGGCATGTAGATGGTCTGGCTAGAATTGAGACGATTACCCCGGTTGGCGATTCCTTTCAGCTAGAGATTTCGCTGCCGGGAGCGCTGTCTAAATTCGTGGCTGAAAAGGGGTCGGTAACGCTGGATGGTATTTCCCTGACGGTGAATGAGGTAGAAGGCAGCCGGTTCGGGGTTAATATAATTGACCATACATGGACGCATACTACGCTTGGCCAGGCGGCTCCAGGCCAGCAATTGAATCTTGAAATTGATATGCTGGCCCGTTATGTATCACGTCTGATCACCAGCAGCTAGGCGAGGGCACGGATGGAACATCAGATAGAAGCGGGTCTGTCCCCCATCGAAGAAGTGATTGCAGATGCCAAAGCTGGCAAGCTGTTTATCCTGGTGGATGATCAAAGCCGGGAAAATGAAGGCGATTTGTGCATTATTGGCAGTCATGCTGACGCCCATGCGGTAAATTTCATGGCGAAATATGGCCGCGGGTTAATCTGTTTGGCCCTGACCAAGGAACGCACCGAAAAGCTGGGCCTGTCCATGATGGAACGACGCAATGAATCACGCCATCAAACGGCCTTTACCGTCTCTATCGAAGCCCGTGACGGGGTAACAACCGGTATATCAGCTCATGATAGGGCGCGTACCATTTCAGTGGCGATTGACCCGGAATTGAGCGAGCGCGATATTACCACACCTGGACATATCTTCCCATTGGTAGCCCGTGATGGCGGCACGCTGGTACGCGCTGGCCATACCGAGGCGGTGATTGATATCGCCAAGGCAGCCGGATGTGAGCCTAATGGCGTTATTTGCGAGATTATGAAAGATGATGGGACCATGGCCCGTCTGCCAGATCTGGTGGAATTCGCAAAAGAGCATGATCTGAAAATCGGGGCTATTGCCGATTTAATTGCCTGGCGGCGGATGAATGAAACGCTGGTAACACGGGTAACCGAAACCGCAATTGAAACTGAATTTGGCGGCGCATGGCGGCTGATTATCTATCGCAATGATGTTACCGATGTTGAACATCTGGTTTTGCAAAAGGGCGAGATTATGCCGGATACGCCAGTAATGGTGCGGATGCATGCACTTGACCTGATGGTCGATTTATTTGGCCGAACCCATAGCTCGCGCAGTCATGGTGAATTACAGCGTGCCATGAAGATGATTGCCGAGGCAGGGACAGGGGTGATTGTACTGCTTCGCGAATCCAGCACTTCTAGCCTGTCTGATCTGGTTAATCAGCAGGCCCGTACCCCCTCGGATACACAAGGCCCGGAATTGCGCGATTATGGCGTAGGGGCGCAAATCCTGAATGATTTGAATATCACCAATATGATATTGCTTACCAATTCCAAGCCGAATGTTATCGGTCTGGATGGCTATGGTCTGCATATTGATGGCTGGCAACCTGTTTCTGAGCCAAAAACAGATACAGCTGATAAGGAGTAAACGCCATGGCAGGTCACTTTCTGATTGTCGAGGCAAATTTTTACAAAGAGCTGGCAGAGGCACAAAAAAATGGTGCAATCGCAGCATTACAGGCTGCTGGGGCCAGTTTTGATGTGGTGGCGGTTCCGGGGGCGCTGGAAATACCAGCCGCTATCGCCTTTGCGGCAGCATCCTCAACAGATTACGCAGGCTTTGTTGCGCTGGGCTGTGTTATTCGCGGCGAAACAACCCATTACGAGACCGTATGTAACGAGAGCGCGCGCGCGCTGATGGATTTGACCATTACCCAGCATCTGGTCATTGGTAACGGCATTTTAACGGTCGAGAATAGCGAACAGGCCTGGGTGCGGGCAGATATGGATAAAAAGGACAAGGGCGGGGATGCGGCGCGAGCAGCGCTGGAAATGGCTAGCCTGAAACACCAGATGTTGGCAGGCAATAAAGGTAGCAACGCATGAATGACGACATTATAGAGACCAACCCGAAAGGCCTGGAAAATAGTATTTCAGACAAAAAGGGCCTGCGTCCGGTGATTTTGCGTATGCGTACAGGGGCGCGTATTGCCGCTGTTCAGCTGGCCTATGGTGTGGGGATTACACAAAGCTCTGTTGCCGACGCCTTGCCAGGCTTTATGGACCATTATGGCGACGTTATCGCTGGCCAGCTAAAGGTTAAGAAAATTGATGAAGAACATTTTCAGCATCTGGCAAGCGGCGTTGCGAGCGAAAAGCAGCAGCTGGATGCCGATATTGCAGAGAATTTATCAAACGGATGGAGCATGGAACGGCTGGCCCTGCATGAGCTTTCGGTTCTGCAGGCAGGCATTTTCGAGCTAAAAGCCATGCCGCATATACCGGCGCGCGCGGTCCTGTCTGAATATTCAGGGCTGGCAGATATCTTTCAATGTGATGTTGGCTTCATCAATGCCATGCTAGATAGATTGGCTCGGCGCTATCGTAAAATAGAGCTGTCAGATAGCTAAACTTCGCATAGCTGTTTTTGTAAATTACTGACGCCGCAGGTTGCTGAAAATCTGATCAACCACACTTAAATTATCGCCAGGTGTTGGGGTTTTTGATTCCAGTTTAACAATTTCTTGGTCTGTGTTTTTGTCTCTGATTTCAATGGATTCCAGAACATTGTTATTGTTAAATTTTAGCACAATAAGCTCACGCTCAATCGTTTCTGTTTTGCCCGCAATAGGGGCTTCCATCTTCTGGTTATTGTAATAAAGACGGCTATCATCAAAGGCGCCTTTGAAACTGGCAGGTCCGAATAAAATCTCGACATCGGCGCGTCTGGTCTGGCCGATTTCAAGCTTGTTTAACTGGCTGGCCTCAATCAGGTTGCCATGTGAGGTAACTTGCGATTCACAGGCTTGCAAACCGGACAGCAGGACAAGGCAGATAAGAGCAGAGAAAAGCTTTGTTGCGGTATTTTTCATTAGAACCTTGAAGATATATCAGCTAAAATTGTGCAAATCTGGTGTTTAATATAGGCCAAATTAACTTCTTGTTGATAGTCGAAACATGGCATCCTGTAAAGCGCAGTCAGCCATAGACGCTCGCAGTAGAAATGCCGTATAACAGGCAGAGAATTATCCTGCTACAGATGCCGGTTATCAATACCAGCAATTATTTTTGGAGACCTAAAAACGTGCCTGTCTTTAAGCGTTTGAAATCAGCGTTGCGTAAATCTTCTGAAACTCTGGAAAATCGGCCAGAGGAGAGGCTTTACAGAAAAACCCTCGAAGCAAGCCGAAATCCCCAGCTTTATCTGCGCTTTCAGGTTGCTGACACCCTGGATGGGCGGTTTGACATGCTCTGTTTGCATATCGGGCTTGTGATGCGCCGACTAAAGGCCTCATTCGAGCCGCAAGCTGCCGAATTTTCCCAGAACTTATTTGATATTTTCTTTGGCGATATGGATTTAACCCTGCGCGAGATGGGGGTAGGCGATCTGGGTGTTGCCAAGCGGGTACGCCAGATGTCAGAGGCCTATATGGGCCGGCTCACCGCTTATAGCCGCCTGTTGGATGCTGGCGATATGGCGGGGCTGGCAGAAGCGCTGGCACGGAATATTGGCCGTGATGAGACGGTAGGTGATAAAGACCGCCAATGCGCAGATTTTGTCGAAAAAGCGGCTAAAAAGCTGGAAGCGGTCTCTGTTGAAGCGTTGCTGAGTGCAGAGGCAGATATCGCTGCGGTGTTTCAGCTGGATAAGGAATAACAGCATGTCATTCAGCCCGGATCTGAAACTCACCGCCTCGCTCATCACAAAAGATAGCCCTGAGAGAATGGTGATCACCGCATCCGAAGCGGTCTGCACGGAATTAGCTGAGCGATTTGGCTATCTGGAGGTGCGGGCTTTGACTGGCAAGCTGGATGTTCGGCGCATCTCTTCGGCCTGCTGGCAGATAAAAGGACAGCTTACTGCCGAGATTACGCAGTCTTGCGTGGTCTCTGGCGAGCCGGTAGAGGAACGCTTTCAGTTTGATTTGATAGAGCGTTATCTTGAAACCCTTGAAAATGGGGAAGAAATTGATCCGATGGGGGTGGATGTTGAGGTGCTGGAAAATGGCATGATTCCGGTTGGAGAAGCGGTCGCACAGGCGCTAGCTGTACATGCCACCGCCTGGCCCCGTAGTGCCGATGCCCCAATTTTGGCCCCGCCACCGGAATTAAAAGAGCAAAATCACCCTTTTGCCAAACTTTCTGAATTGAAAAAATAAATTTAGTCTTTATGGTTAGCCCGTCATGGAGGGTACGGTAATGACAAATCAGCCAAGATTGGCTCTGGATGCTATGGGCGGGGACAATGCGCCCCGGATAGTTGTCGAAGGGGCAGATATTGCCGTCGCCAAAAATCCTGACCTAACACTGGTGTTTGTAGGGGATGAGCGCAAGATAAAGCTGCTCCTGAAAGATACCAGATATCTTCAGTCTGCTGAAATCCTGCATACCACCGAAGAGGTGGCCCCGGAAGCCCGCGTATCGCAAGCTCTGCGGGCAGGCAAGCAAACCTCTATGTGGAAAGCGATTGAGCTGGTCGCAGACGGACAGGTTGAGGCGGTGGTTTCAGCTGGCAATACCGGTGCGTTGATGGCGATGTCAAAATTACAGCTCCGCATGATTGAAGGAGTTAGCCGGCCAGCTATTGCCGGGTTTTTTCCTAGTTCTGCTGGACATTCCTGCGTGCTGGATTTGGGCGCTAATATTGAATGTGACGCAGAAAACCTTATCCAGTTCGCCATCATGGGAAGTGCGTTTTATCGTGATATTTACGGGATGGAAACGCCATCTGTTGGCCTGTTGAATGTTGGCGAGGAAGATCAAAAAGGCTTTGATTATCTGCGTGAAGCGGGCAAGGTGCTGAATCTTGAAAAGCTGGATGTGAATTATCAGGGGTTTGTTGAAGGCTCTGACATTACTGCGGGCAGTGTAGATGTTATTGTCACGGACGGATTTACCGGCAATGCTGCGCTGAAAACAGCCGAAGGGGTTGCTAATTTGTTTCAGCAATCCATGCGCGAGGCCTTTTCAGCTTCGGTTATGACCAAGCTTGGTTATTTGCTTGCACGGGCTGGCTTCACCCGCTTGCGCGCAAAATTGGATCCGCGTAACTATAATGGCGCGGTATTTTTAGGGTTAAACGGAATTTCTGTAAAATCGCATGGCGGCACAGATGCGATTGGCTATGCAAATGCTATCAATGTGGCGGTTAATATGGTTAAACAGGGTTTTATTCCCGAGGTAACTGCTGCGATTGCAACCGCCAATCAGATTTTTGCAGAAGAGAAGATGATAGCTGATGATGAATAATACAATCCTGATGGTTGGTGCTGGTAGCTATTTGCCAGAAAAAGTGCTTACAAATGACGATTTAGCCGCTTTTGTAGATACAGATGATGCCTGGATTCAACAGCGTACCGGCATCCGCCAACGTCATATGGTTGCAGAAGGCGAGCTGACCTCGGATTTGGCTGTGGCGGCAGCACAAAAGGCGCTCGCCTGCGCTGACCTGACGAGCGATGATATTGATATCATTATCGTTGCCACAACCACGCCAGATGACACCTTTCCTTCTACCGCCTCTACCGTTCAGCATAAATTGGGCAGCTATCAGGCTTTTGCCTTTGATGTTCAGGCGGTTTGTGCAGGATTTATCTATGCGCTGGGCGTAGGCGAATCGCTGCTTCGTTCAGGCAAAGGCAAGCGGGCATTGGTAATTGGCGCCGAGAGCTTTACCAAGCTACTGGATTGGTCTGACAGAACTACCTGTGTGCTGTTTGGTGATGGGGCCGGTGCGGTTATTCTGGAAGTGCCGGATAATCCGGCTGAGGATTGGGGCGTTTTATCCACCGTATTGCATACAGATGGCAGGTACCGCGATATTTTATATGTGGATGGGGGGCCGTCGAACAGCAAAACCGTGGGTCATGTTCGGATGCGCGGACAAGATGTTTTTAAACATGCGGTAGAAAAGCTGTCTAGCTCGATGAATGAAGTTATTGCCGAATCTGGCCATGCCGCCAGCGATATTGACTGGTTAATCCCGCATCAGGCAAATATCAGAATCATTGATGGCATGCAGAAAAAGCTTGGCCTGCCGGCGGAAAAAGTTGTGAAAACCGTTGCGGAACATGCTAATACATCGGCGGCCTCTATCCCGCTAGCCCTAAGCCAGGCCGTTTCTGATGGGCGGGTAAAATCGGGGCATTTGCTAGCGTTTGAGGCGATTGGTGGCGGCCTGTCCTGGGGGGCATCGCTGGTACGCTATGGTCGTCCCTAAATGCAGGGGTGGCCTAGCGATTAATAAGATTTTCACCTTTTCTCATTGATTAATTGACGTTTTATTTTGCCAATGATAGCCTTTTGGACATGAGCAAAACTCTTACACGAAATGATTTGGCAAACGCCGTGCATCAGCAGATTGGGCTTTCCTATAATGAAAGTGCCCAGCTGGTTAGCTCTGTTCTTGAAGAGATATCTCTCTGCCTTGAAACAGGCGAGCAGGTTAAGCTCTCTTCTTTTGGCACTTTTTCTGTTTCCAGCAAGAATGCCAGGGTAGGGCGTAATCCGAAAACCGGTGTGGAAGCAACTATTACACCGCGCCGGGTGCTGACCTTTCGGCCATCGAACCTGATGAAAACGCGTGTGAATGGCGGCCAATAGTGCAAAAAGCCGCTTCTGCCTATAAAACCATCTCCGAAGTATCTGAGGCATTGGGCGTACCTGCCCATGTGTTGCGCTTTTGGGAATCAAAATTCAGCCAGTTAAAACCCATGAAGCGCAGTGGCGGACGCCGTTATTACCGGCAAGAAGATATCGCCTTGCTAGAGACGATTAAATCTCTGCTTTATGATGAGGGATATACGATTAAGGGCGCGCAGGCCAGCCTGTCCAAACGCCGCAAAGCCGACGCGTTGGCGAATTCAGCGACACCTTCTGCAGATTTAGCCGCGCCGCCTTCCGCTAGTGGGGCTGGCGGGTCAAGCCCTGTCGACGCGCAGCAATCTTTTGCCCCCCGCCCGGAAAATATTCGTATCGCGGTCAGCCTGCTTGCCGAGGCGCAAAGCCGCATAGATAATCTGTTGGCACGAATTTAGCCATCTCGTTTGGGGGTTGTTCTCAACCGCTTTATAGGCTGTTTTCAGTCCATTTCCTGACCCTGTTCTGGCCTGTTTTTCGACTGTTTTTTGTTTGTTTCTGGCTCGTTTTTGCACAGCTCCTACACCCTTTGTGTAAAGCTTTTGGCGCGTGCCTTTCTCTTGCTTCTATAAGTGCGAATTGGTATACCGGGCATGTGTCGGAGTGTAGCGCAGCCTGGTAGCGCACTATACTGGGGGTGTAGGGGTCGTGGGTTCAAATCCCGCCACTCCGACCAATTCACTACTTATTTTTTTCAATAAGTTAGTGCTTTCTTTTCATGTGTGGCGTGGGTTCGAATCTAGTTAAAATTAGCTGGATGAGGCCATAAATGTGGCCAAACGAGGTCAAAATGCCATCAATTGATAAGTGCAGGGGACGCTGGTCATGCCGTGTAAGAAAGAAAAATGGTTCTTCGATTCGTAAGACATTTAATACAAAAAAAGAGGCTCTAGCTTGGGGGGCTCAAAAAGAATTAGAAATTGAGCAAGGGCAACTCTCAAAAATTGAGACTATAAGTTTTGCTGGCGCTTGCAGATTGTATTTAAAACTTTTCACTCCCCATAAAGCTCAATCGACACAAAATTACGAAAACATCACATTAGGTAAAATCTGCAGAGAGCCATGGGCAAATAAGCCTCTGCATGATTTGTCAGCAAACGATTTGTTATTGTGGAGAGAGCAAAGAGGTGAGAAGGCAAGCCAAAATACCATCAGGCGTGAGGTGTCTGCAATTCGTGTCGTTGCATATGCTGCAGAGAAAATGGGCATTAATTTAGATTTGAAAATCTTTATGCTCATTAATAAGCCAAAGGTAGTGCCACGTATTCCCAGAAGAATTACTGAAGATGATATGCTCAGGCTATTTTCAGCTGCTGATAATGGCGCTAGTCGTAATGACTACCTCAAGCATTTAATTCGGCTTGCTGTTGAAACAGGGATGAGAAGAGGCGAGCTACTGGACATTGAATGGAAAGATGTCGATTTAGGGAGGGGGTTCATCATTGTTCCTGCGACAAAAACTAAAACTAGGAGACAAAGAGACATACCACTCACCTCAAAGGCACAAAAGGTTGTAGAGGTTTTGTGGAACAAACGGTTAGATGAACCTCGGTTATTTAATGTTTCTGGAAATGCAGTTCGTATTGCTTTTACTAGACTGCGAAATAGAGCAGAGCTTCCTCACATTCATTTTCATGATTTCAGACATGAGGCGATTAGCCGGTTTTACGACATGGGTCTTACAACACCAGAAGTAATGGCTATTTCTGGTCATAGGTCTGTTGAAATGGTCGAGCGTTATAGTCATGCGTCCACTGCTAACCTTGTAGCTAAGTTACAAAAAGCAGGGATGTAGCACTCGCTCATTCAGTCTAGAGGCTATACGCCTTCGAAAAGCTTAAAAGACAAGTTATTAAGATATTTGAATTTTGTTGTCATCTGATGATTGCATAGAGAAACAAATGGGCATTAAAGGGCTATTAATGGCGATTTAAGGGTCTCTAAGCCAATGAGTTCACTTTGGAGGTTGTTCTGCTGTCAAACAGATGCAAAACGCCTCTCATTAAGCTTATTGATTGCGGGTTCTAATTATTCTTTGCGACGATTTCACAGAGAAGCCAAATTATCTGGGGTAACTAGACATAGCCTCATTTTCCAAGAAGTTCCACCTATGCAGTACGAGCTTGTGCCTATGTACGAGGTGTTGGCTCTGGTTTGACAACAACGACTTAAACCAATCTGCTCAAGACCCGACACTTATGTAGCTAACTAAGGGCGATGGTTCTTTAGTTTTCTTTTACGAACACAACTAAAAATATCAACAATATCAATGCTTAAGGCCAAAGGTGAGGTGTGCAATACGCCTCACCTTTTGTTTTATGCAAAGGAGGGCAATAAATGAAGACAATGATTAACCAACAAACACCTATAAAGATTATCGATAGGCATTGTGGTAGTGGTAAAACGACAGCCATGATTGAAGGCTTTAGCAATGACAACAACTACTTGGTTGTCGTTCCATACGTTACGGAAATCGAAAGAGTAATAAGACAATCAACTAAAGTTACCTTCGTTCAGCCTAACAAAGAAGATAATGACGATAGAACAAAGCGTGAGAGTTTACGACAGCTGTTAAGTAGTGGTTGTAATGTTGTCACAAGCCATGCATTGCATGAGCTAATGTTGCCTATCGTCAACGAAGGTTTGCTCGACAACTACCATATTATCATAGACGAAGTGCCTAACGTAGCCTCCAATGAGTT
>JBMHCK010000018.1:0-4016 GCA_049889955.1 Puniceispirillaceae bacterium (SeqCode) | reverse complement strand
GCCAGCGTGCCTGCCATAAACTGGCCGATACCAGACCCACCACCTGTAATAAGTGCGGTTTTGCCAGCAACCTTAAAGGGGTTAATTTCCAAAATTCTCTCCTGGAAAATATTTACGCAAGCGCACATCTGCTGACCTTGCATGTCCTTCCATTCCTTCAAGACGTGAAATTCTGGCGGCAGCTTGCCCTACTTCGCGGTTTGCTTCTTTGGTCATTCGCTGTGTCGTCACAATTTTCATAAATTTATGCACCGACAATCCGCCTGTATAATGGGCCGCCCCCTTGGTTGGCAGAATATGGTTCGTGCCAGAACATTTATCGCCATAGGTTACGGTTGTTTCCTCGCCAATAAATAACGAGCCATAATTTTTCAAATTATCGGTATACCACTCATCGCGGGCGGTATGAATCTCCAGATGTTCGGCAGCATATTCATCTGATATGTGCACCGCCTCTTCATCGGTATCGCATAAAATCACCTCGCCATAATCGCGCCAGGCTATTTCAGCGGCCTTGCGGGATGTCTCGGGCAAGGCGGCGATATGCTTGTCCATCTGTGCCATCACCTGATCAGCTAAACTCCGCGAGGTCGTGATTAACCATGCAGGCGAATCCGGACCATGCTCAGCTTGTGAGACTAAATCTTCGGCAACAATTTGCGCATCGGCGCTGTCATCGGCGATAATGGCGATTTCCGTTGGTCCAGCAAACATATCAATGCCAACCCGGCCATACAGCGTTCTTTTTGCCTCTGCTACAAACCGGTTACCTGGTCCAACCAGAATACGCGCAGGCTTGCCAGTGAACAGGCCAAAGGCCATAGCCGCAATACCCTGCACCCCGCCAAGGGATAAAATAGTATCCGCGCCACATAAATTCATCGCATATAAAATAGCCGGATTAGGCCCTTCATTCCCGTGCGGGGCTGAACAGGCCACAATATTTTCAACACCCGCCACCTTTGCTGTAGCAACAGACATGACCGCAGACGCTACATGCGCATAACGCCCGCCTGGCACATAACAGCCAGCTGTTTCAATCGGGATAAGCTTTTGACCTGCCCATAGCCCTGGTGACAGCTCGGTTTCAAAAGAAGAGATAGACTCGCGCTGGGCATGGGCAAAACGGGTTACCCGGTCAAAGGCAAACTGAATATCCTCTTTCAGCGTTTCAGATACCATTTTGCCCGCATCAGCAATCTGATCAGCCCCAATGATGGCCTCGCCTTCATACCCATCCAGTTCCCGGCCATAACGCAAGGCTTCTGCTTCGCCGCCCTGTTCAATATTAGCCAGCATTTCGGTTACGATTTTACGAGTTTCATCAGTACCAGTTGCCGGCGTTTTAGATGCTTTTTTTAAATATTCTACAGTCATTGATTAATTTCCATACAGAACAGTTGGCAGCCAAAGGGCGATTTGAGGGAACACAAATATCAGAATAAGGCCAATCAATTGAATAACCATAAACTGCATCATGCCGATATAGATATCTTTCAGATCCCATTGCGGGACAACCCCCTTTAGAAAATAAGCCGAGAGGGCAACAGGCGGACTAAGCCAGGCGGTTTGCAAATTCACCGCCACCAGGATGCCAAACCAGGTGAGATTCACATTTAACTCAATCAAAACAGGTATCAAAATCGGCAGGATAATCAATACGATAGGCACCCATTCCAAAGGCCAGCCTAGCAAAAAGACCATCGCCATAATAATGATCAGCACCATCGTTGTAGACATATCCCAGGACAGTAAAAACTCGGTCAGCAAAGTTGGTGTACCCAGCCGTGAGAATACCGCACCAAAGAAGTTGGAAGCCGCCACAAGGAAAAGAATTAACACGGAAATTTCCAGCGTCTTTAACAATGCCTGATACAACCCATCTATGGTAAAGCGGCCATATAGAATAGTCAGCAATAACGCGCCAAACGCCCCGCAAGCCGCCCCTTCTGTAGGGGTGGCCCAGCCGAACAAAATAGAACCAAGCGCAAACGCAACCAGCGCCGCAGGTGGCACCAGACCCATAAAAAATTCATACCAGAGGTCAGAAAAGAAAAATCCGGCTGGACGGTTTTTTTCCACCCATTTGGATGTTCCCAGCATTAACGCTGCCCAGCCAGCTGGAATAATTAACGAAGATAGCGGGAACAGCCCTTGCAGACTGCCTGAAACCCCCATGACCATGAGCGTGAAGAACATCACGATAGAGCCAATTACCAACAACGCTTCCAGCCAGTAATATTTTGAAGTTTCCGGCTGTTCTTCTGGACTTAAAATCGGTCCAAGAGATGGATCTAGCCAGCATCGCACCATGGCATAGCCAGCATATAAGGTTGCCAGCATGATGCCTGGAATAATCGCGGCAGCAAATAAATCAATCACTGGCACTTCTAGCACCGGACCCATGACCACCAGCATAATAGATGGCGGTATCAAAATGCCCAATGTCCCCCCTGCAGTAATGGTCCCGGCAGCCAGGCGCACATTATAGCCAGAACGGTTCATGGTCTTTGCCGCCATGATCCCTAATATGGTAACCGACGCCCCGACAATCCCTGTTGCCGCAGCAAAAATTGTAGAAACAAACAATACCGCCAGATATAGCGCGCCGCGGGTGCGTGATAGCATTAACTGAACAGAGTTAAACAGCCGTTCCATCAAGCCTGCCTGCTCCATCAAAATGCCCATAAAGACAAATAAGGGAACCGCCGCCAGCGTTTGTTCCAGCATTACCGAATTAAACTGCAATGTCTGTAAATAAAAGACCAGCTTGCCGCCAAATCCCCAGGCGCCAAACACAAATCCCAAAAAGATAAGGGTAAAGGAAATCGGGAAACCTACAAAAATAGCTGCTAGCATGACCGCGATCATCACCGCCCCAATCATGGTGGCAGACATGCCAAAGGCCCCTTTGAAGCCGCCTTCCAGAACATCACCTAACGGCAGGATATTCGGGAAAAAAGTCTCCATAAAGATAGCGGCTAGCACAATCGCATAAAGCGGCAGGAAACGATCCAGCCAACGCCGCCATTGATCATCCAGCTGATACCGGCATCTCAATAATTCGGCTATCCCTTGTAAAATCAGGAATAACGCGCCAAGTGGCATGGCAGTTCTGGCCGGGGCAAGCGGTGCCATCAAGGCTGTATCCATCGAGCGTTCCCAGGTTACCCAGCTTTTGTAGGTATATTCAGCCGACAGCCAGAAAAAGAACAGCATCGCCGGGAAATAGAATAATAGATATAACACAGTATCCACACGTGCCTGATTAACCGGCTTCCAGGTCCGGAACAGGAAATCTGCACGGATATGCACACCGCGCATTAACGCATAGCCAGCCCCCATCATAAACATCGCCCCGGCAAACATACGGCTGGTATCATAGGCCCAGTCAGTAGGCGCGATAAACAGCTTGCGCGCTACCACCTCATAGACCATGGAGAACATCACCGGCAGCAGCATGAAACAGGTAATTTTACCTACCCAATTGCTGAAGATATCAATATTGCCGACGATTTTCCGCGACAGGGGATGCATATCTTCTGGCGTTTCACCAGGGGCTTCAGATCGCCGCTCGGCAATCAATTCATCGGTGATATCCAACTTTTCCATTTCAGGGTCTTGTGCCATTTCCCGCCTCTTTTTTCTTGCATCCGGGATGCTGACCAGCCAGATATGCGCAATATCGGGCTGGTACTGGTTAGAGTATTTATATTTAATTTTAGTCTAAATTTTTTAAAGAAATCAGGGTATTGATGGTCTTTCCACCCGGCAGTAATCCCGCATGGAAAGACCAAAGATTGGACGCTTATTTCAAGCTGTTAGCATAGGCCATGCCCAGCTGTGCATTTGACGATTGTGCACCGGCCCAGAAAGGAACCGCAACGCGTGCAAAATCTTTTTGTGACTGCCAAACCTCAGCAAAGAACGCATTTTCTTTTGAGTTCTTTTCCAACAGAGCATTCGCTGCATTCATATAGGCAGGGAAGTAATCTGCTGGTGTATCTTGCAAGATA
>JBMHCK010000017.1:0-12452 GCA_049889955.1 Puniceispirillaceae bacterium (SeqCode) | reverse complement strand
TTATCAAAGACCCGGAGCGCGAATTTGTTCTGTCCATTACCGAAAATGGCTATGGCAAACGCACCTCGGTAGAGGATTATCGGCGCACAGGTCGCGGCGGACAGGGGGTTGCGAATATCGAAACCTCAGAACGCAATGGATTGGTGGTCGCCTCCTTTACAGTATTTGCCGAAGATCAGTTGATGCTGGTCACCGATGCTGGCAAGGTTATCCGTATCCGCGTGGATGGCGGCGAGGGCGATACCATACGCGTTGCAGGCAGAAAGACACAAGGGGTACGCTTGTTTGAGGTTGATGGCGCTGAAAAAGTCGTCTCTGTAGGTGTTATCCGCGATGCCGATACTGATGAGGAAGAAGAGGAGGGCGCAGAACTGGCCCCTGATACATCATCAGATGCCACATCAGCCGCTTCATCAGACGCGGGCGATAGTGCAGAAGAGACAACATCAAATGATGAGGGTTCAGCATGACCCAAACAGGCCGCAACCGCATAGGCTTATATCCAGGTACCTTTGACCCGCTCACCTTTGGGCATTTGGATATTATGACCAGAGCCAGCCAGATTTGCGATGTACTGGTTATCGGGGTGGCAGAAAATAGTGGTAAATCACCTATTTTTTCCCTTGAGGAAAGGCTGGCTATCGTTCAGGAACAAATGGTGTTAATCCACCGTAAAAATGAAACAAAAGATAGCAAAAACAAACAAATAATTGTTAAAAGCTTTACTGGATTATTAACTGATTTTGCCGAGAAAATTGACGCAAGCTTTATTATCCGTGGCTTGCGGGCGGTATCTGATTTTGAATATGAATTTCAAATGGCAAGTGCCAATCGGCGGCTGAAAGGCGACCTTGAAACTGTGTTTCTGACCGCTTCAGAAAACCAGCATTTTGTTGCCTCTTCTCTGGTCAAGGAAATTGCGAAATTTGGCGGGGATATCTCATCTTTTGTTCCAGCAGAGGTGGAAGCGCGGATAAAGCGCTATTTTAGAGGATAATAATCGCTATCTAATACAGCCTTGCAAGGCTGGCTGTCGACCAATTAACTCCTCTAGCCAACATCTGAAATTTTGTGCAGTTTTGGGGTTTACACTGATCGTCAAGAACTCTATAAACTGACGCAGCTCGCCTCTCTATGTAGTGGAGGGCTAGCCCATTGCGGGCGGTTAGCTCAGTTGGTAGAGCAAGTGACTTTTAATCACTGGGTCACAGGTTCGAATCCTGTACCGCTCACCATTATTAGAGGTCATTGTGACGGGCAAGTGAACCACACTTGTTATGTTGCGATGACCTTTTTTATTGGTCATGTGACTATTACAAAAGGTCAAGTGATTACAGTGGTTTGGCCAAGTGATTATTCCGATGTTGGACATTTAGTTTTCAACATATCAAGGAGTAAATCATCAGTCCTACTGGTTAATTTTTACAAAAGGTAGCATAAACAGTAGAGAGATTTCCTGCGAGAGAAGGTCTACTACCATCGTAATCTTAACAGTTTAGTTTTTATGGAGTACCATATGATATTAGCCTTGGGCTAATTCAGAGAAGAATGAGAAAATAGGGAGTTGACCTACCATGTCTAAATTCATAAGAACAGCGCTCGCACCATTGTTCATTGTGCTGTCTTTTTCATTTGGTACAGTAGCGAGTGCTCAAACTGTTCTTCTTTCTCAAAACGCCTATGACGTTTGCACAAGAGCAGATATGAATTGGATAAATTTTTGCAATGGTCTGATCCAAGGCTATGCTGATTATGTGTCTTTGAGCAAAAGAGCTTGTATTCCCTCTGGAGTAACAAGGACACAATTAGTAACAGTTTTCACGAGCAATCTTATGAGGTCAACTGCAGCGTATCAAAACAATCAGGCAGCGCTATTGGCAGCAGTTGAAGTCTTTGAGTTAGCCTACCCCTGCAAGTCCTCATAATTTTATATACAGTGGGAAAACACATCATAGTATTCGAAATCTAAGATTCACAGCTTCCCGTATTTTAGACCATGGTAAATCAGGATATGACGTTATTCACCCCAACTTTTAAGAACGTACACTGCAAAGATTGTGACCATATAGCACCAGAGGGCATTCTTATGAGTTTCAATACTGATACAGGGATACCTGATGAATATAGCTTTGATGGTGAATGTCCTAAGTGTGGTTCAGAAAATACTATAGTGGTTGATCCGTTAGATAGATACCAATCATGAAAAAACTAGTGGAAATGATGCACAAATTGGCACTAGTTCTCCTCCACCGCTATAGAGGGGCGTATTAGCATCCATAGGCGCGTCCTTCGGCATCAAGTCCATAGGTCAATTTAAGGGCAAGTGATTTAGGCAGTGGTCTACTCATTTGATGATAATCACTTGATGTAAACAGTACGACTAACAGGGCGTGTGGCAAGTAAGAACCAATGATAAAGCAGTGATGTAATACATACGAAATTCACTGTAAATCATTGTGTGGACTCTATTTTCTGGACTCTTCCCTATGATCCATGATACGATTAGGGCAAGTGTTTCTAACTGAGGAAAATCACATGCTCATGCCAGCTGGCGTCATAAAATCAAGTGACAATCATGTGACTTTTAATCACTGGGTCACAGGTTCGAATCCTGTACCGCTCACCATTTTAAGGGGTCTTTGGTTGTCGTCGCGGCCACCAAAGACCCTTTTTTTGTCGAAATTTTGGGATAAGAACGTGTAACTTTAATACACTAAGATACAATCTTTTGAGAAAAAAGATGACCCAATTTGTCCTGTTTTACTTACTTTATGATTAAGACTGATTCATTTATAAAGATAAGATTATTGTTCAGAAATTAATAAGAAGTTATACATCTCAGCGAAGAATAAATTATTCTTTAGTTCAAATTCGTGCCAATCATCTAGCGATGCGGCCTCTGCCAAGCTCCCTGTTTGTGTTTCAAAAACCCTTCGCATATTAGGCTTTAGCATCATACAAACGAACTTGAGACCAGCGTTATCAATCAAATTTTTGAGGTCCATACAATCAAATTGGATCTCCTGCTCATGAAAGCATAAATCACGAAACATGCTCGTTGTATAAAAATCCCCCCACTTAGATATTACACCTAACTCATTTTTATAATCATTATCAGCGATAATTTTATTTCGATATTCTAAAATTTCATTATGGGATTTTCCAATGTTCAATGCCTTTATGTCATTTCGAATTTTGTTTAAAGAGGCACGAGCGAACTTACTATATAGCCCAATTTGAATTAAGCCATTTTCAGAACATTTAGACTTTAAACTATTCAAGCCAGCCAAAGGATCTGATGTGTGATGTAAGACCCCACTACATTGGACCAAGTCAAATTTATCGACCATAAAGTCTAAGTTAAACAAATCAGCTTGAAAGAAATTTATATTATTTATCTTAAATTCATCGGTTTTTCTGATAGCGTAAGCAAGACTCGATTTACTTAAGTCAAAAGCGTCAACAGCAGCATTTTTTATTGTGCTGGCTGTACTGATGGCCTGTTGACCAGTCCCGGTGCCGGCGATCAATATTTTTGGGTGTGTGATATTTTGGAATTTTTTTTCTTGGAATTTTTTAGAATATGAGGAAAGCCATTTTCCCAACGTTACTCTTTTTTCTGAAATTTTGGTAATTTCCCATCTTGGATAGGGATTTACCTCATATTGGCCTTGAACTGACTCTGAAATTTTATCATTAAGAATAAGTTTAACTTGGATCGTTTTCTTGATTTCCTCTTCTAGGCATTTTGATTTCTTAATGGCTATAATATTTTTAAGAAAATTTATATCTTTTTTCCGTTCAATAAGGTCTCTATCAAAGGGTAAATCTTTGTAACAAAACAAAATCAATAGACTGATATTGTTTAGTAAGCCATTTGACATCTTGGTGTTTGATATGTTTGTTTCAAGATTTTCGAGTAATATTTTTTCTTCATGGTCGAACGAGCCCACGAATTCATTTAGGAAATTATGCTCCGAAATTGCGGTGAGCATATTCAAATGCTCACGGTTAAATTTTATTTTTTGATAATTAACTAAATATAGTTTTCTGATATTTTTTATCAATTTCTCTTTCGCAAGGCTATTGCCAGATGAAAAGCGCAGCATTTGAAGAAAAGACTTATAACTTGTTAGTAAACTTATTATGCGGTCAAAATCAGCAAGCTGCCTCTCGTTTTGCAACTGAAATTCTTTCAACTGATTTATGATTGGCCAATATTTTTTGAAGTCTTCGTCAGAATTTATAAGCGAAGTTATAAGTTGAAATATTGAATTGCTATTTATGAGAAACTTTTCGCTAAGAATATCTGCGTAGATTTTATCTTCTAATTTCCGGTCAACTCTTGGATACAGTCTTTCTTGGACTGCTATTTCTAAAAGACCAGCTATTTCATTAAGTTTTTTCTTTTCTGGTTTAGAGTTGTAGTTCTTTGTTTTAACATATAAAGCGTTTAAAAGAAGCGCGTGATCTTTGCATTTCAACACTCGCAGATCATTCGGAAAATCAGCCTTAATCTCTTCTAACTTTTTCAATCCTTGGTCAAACTTTAAGGCATCAATAAGATACGTTGCAAGACGGGTATTATGATCAACCCTTAGTCCATCAATTTGGATGCGTTCGTTAAGTATTTTCAATTCGTTGGGAAGATTTTTCTTATGTCTTATAGAGAGAGGTGTGAACATCGGGCACTCCAAATTATATTAAATCTGATAAGTGCAATTTTTGATCCATTTCCCTCGTTCAGATTTTTTAGGGTGCTAGCTTGTCTAACTCTGCCTTTAACAGACGAGCGGTTTCGCTTTCCGGAGGCACCCTATCAAGCAGTCTTTGCCACTGGCCCCTTGCTGTTTCCATATCCCCGTCTAAACGTGCGAAATGCCCGGCAAAGAACAGCACTTCTGGATTCTCTGCATCAATATTTTGCGCCCGTGCCAGCACTGATTTTGCCTGCGCCTTAAAAGGGGCAGAAAGGCCGATATCCTGGCCAGCCCGCATCAACCTCTCCAGCAGGGCTAACTGTATTGTGATATCCTCAGGCGCAAGGTTTGCGGCGGTAAAAAGCGCCTCTAGCGCATCTTCTGGCCGGTCAAGCACATCATAGGCACGTACCAGCCGTTGCCAGCCGATCAGATCATCTGGCGCGTCTTGCAGGCGCTGGCGAAGCTGCTCGACCATGCCTTCTATCATTTGACTGCGCTCTTCTTCGCTCAATTCAGAAGCTTGTGATAGCGTCTCAGCTGTTATGGCTGGCAAGCTTTCTTCGGCGATACCCGCTCTTTTTGCAGCGTCCCGCATATTATCTCGCACCATTTCCAGCCAGGGTGCCTGTGGCGGGGATATTTCCACCAGAACGCCCCATGTGGCCAGAGCTTCCTGATACGCGCCATCTTCCATAGCCGCCAGCCCAGACAGGAACAAGGCACGCGGCTCCTCCGGATTCACTTGCAATATTTCGGTAACCAGTTGGCGGGCTTCTGGAATAACCTGATTATCAGCCGATCGGGCCAAGGCTTCGGCAAGCATGGATTTAATGCTGATATCCCCGCCGCTAAGATTTATAGCTGTTCGCAAGGCATCGAGCTCTGCATCTGTGCGTCCAAGCTCTACTGCGGCTAGGGCCAGCTCCAGCCACCCCCCTATATTTTCTGGCTGGGCAGTGGTTTTTTCACGCGCTGCTGCAAAGGCCTTTTGCCTGGTCTCTAGCTGCGTTTGTGCAATAGCCGAAGTCTGGCTTAGCTCGGCTGTGCGCGCCGACAGGGGCTGGGCAGGCATAGATGGGCTGCCTAGAACAAACCAGTAAATCGCCGCTGCTCCAGCCAGACAAATCCCGCCCGCAATAGACAGGATTAGTATGCTGTGGGGGCTGGTTTGGCTATCTGTTCTTTCGGTCTTACCCAAATGAGAAGCCGTATCGCTGGGAGGGGGGCTTGTGATAGACTGATTCTCACGCGCCATCTGCGCGGCCTGTTGTGATGCGCCTGACGCTATCTTTCGGCGATTTGCCAGGATAAGGCCAGCCCCTAATATCAGGGCTAATATAGGGGTTGCCCATAATAGCGTTGTTGCCAAATTCACTGGCGGTTTTAATAATACGAAATCGCCATATCGTTTTTTTAGATCAGCCAGAATGGCAGCATCATCTACACCCCCTAGCAATTGTTTACGCACCTCTGCACGCAGATCTTTTGCCAAATCCGCATCCGAATCATCAATTGATTGGTTTTGACAAACCAGACAGCGCAATTGCTTGGACAGGCCTCTTGCCCGGGCTTCCAATTCAGGATCAGCTAGCTGCTCTTCTGCGGTGATCGCTGCAGCCGGCGCAATAAACCCGCCTTGCATGGACAAGAAGCAGAGCATCGTGAACATAAAGGCAAGAAACAGGCGCATCATATCTATCGACCTGTCTTTAATGTCTGGACCAGCGGCAGGAATTCATCGCGCAGCACCTCGCCATCTATCGGCCCTGCATGCCGCATCAAAATCACCCCATCTGCAGAGATAACATAGGTTTCCGGCACCCCATAGACGCCCCAATTCAGCCCGGCCATACCGTCATTATCCATCCCCACCGCCTGATAGGGATTACCATATTCGGACAAGAATCTTTGGCTATCCTCGGCCTTGTCCTTATAGGCGATACCGATAATATCAATCTCTTTTGCCAGAATAGCCAATGCAGGGGCTTCAGCTCGGCAGGGCGCGCACCAACTGGAAAAGAAATTAACCAGATACGGTCTGGCTGTTGCCCCGCGAAGGGTTAAAAATTCCTGTTCATTGAACAGATTCGCCAGCTCTGTTTCTGGCACCGGCTTGCCAATAAGCGCTGAAGGCAACTCGGAGAGTTTACGCTCACCGGACAAGGTAGACATCAACGCAATCGCCGCCATCGCCGCCAATAAGGCAAAAAAGATAAGCGGCAGGAAATGGGTAAGGGAACGTGGCATTATTCTGCCTTTCTTGCTGGCTGAGGGCGACGATATAGCGCCACCAACCCCCCAAGGGCCATGATCACCGCCCCAAACCAAATCCAGCTAACCAGCGGCTTGTGATAAAGGCGCAATGTATAGCCTTTTTCCTCGCTACCATCGCCTAGCACCGCATAATGATCGCCGGACAGGCGGGTGCGAATAGCCGCTTCGGTGGTTGTTTGCCGTTCTGCTGGATAAAAGCGCTTTTCGGGTGCCAGACCATCTATCAGCTGGCCGTTTTTATCAAACAGGCGCAGCAACGCTGTTTCGGTCAGGTAATTTGGCCCGGTGCGCGCTTCAACCCCGTCAAAGATCAGCCTCTCTTGGCCAAGTGTTATTTCTGCCCCCTTATTCACTCGTACCACCTGTTCTTTTTCAAACAGTGCACTGGCTAGCGCCCCTGTTAAGAAGATCACCATACCAAAATGGGCGAGCCACATCCCCCATTGCGTGGCTGGCAGGCGCACACGCTGGGTTACCCCCGCACGCCATGGGCGCAACCGAAACAGCATATCCCCGATAATCGAAATCGCCAGCCACAGCGTTAGCGAAATCCCGGCAATTCCAGCGATAGATATTCCAGAAGATAGCAGCAGCAAAATGGCCGCAACCAGCGTTACCGCCCCAGAAAGATATAGGGCAGGGCGGGCAGAAGGGACCAGGCCGCGTCGCCATACCAATAACGGGCCAACCGCCATAAAAATAATCGCTATCCCCATTACCGGGTTAAAGGCGGCCTCAAAATAGGGGGCACCCACCGTTATTTTGGCACCGGTAAACAGCTCTAGCCCAAGCGGATAAAAGGTGCCTATCAACACAATAAAGGTAGAAACAACAATGATATAGTTATTGATAATTAATCCTGTTTCTCGGCTCAAAAGATGATAGTCAGAAGCCCGGCTGAGGCTGCCAGCCCGAAGCGCATATAAAAATAGGGGCAGGCCAACCGCACCAAGCAAAATAAACAGAATAAAAATGCCGCGCGCTGGATCAGAGGCAAAGGAATGTACCGATGTCAGTAGCCCTGAGCGCACAATAAAGGTACCAACAAGAGAAAGAGAAAAAGCAGTAATTGCCATTAGCAATGTCCAGCTTAGCATCTGTTCCCGCCGTTCTACCACAATCACCGAATGTAACAGAGCGGTCGCGGCCAGCCAGGGCATCAATGAGGCATTTTCAACCGGATCCCAAAACCACCAGCCGCCCCATCCCAGCTCATAATAAGCCCACCAGCTGCCAAGTGCGATACCGGCGGTTAAGGCCGACCATGCCAGCGCTACCCAAAACCGGGTAATTTGCGCCCAGCTCTTATCTACCTGTCCAGTAACCAGCCCGGCAATCGCCAGCGCGAACGCCACTGACAGCCCGACATAACCCAGATATAACATTGGCGGGTGCAAGGCGAGGCCAATATCCTGTAATACCGGGTTCAGGCCGCGCCCATCTGCCGGGGCTGGTGACAGACGGGTAAACGGATTAGAGGTGAACAGGCTAAAGGCCAGAAAAGCCAGCGTGATACCGCCCATAACCATAAGGGTGAGGGTTTTCAGCCTTGCCGGCACCTCTCGCAGCACAAACAGCATCCCGAACAGCCCTAGAATAACAATCCATAACAATAGCGAGCCTTCATGGTTGCCCCAGCTACCAGTGATTTTATAAATCATCGGCTTTAGCGAATGGGAATGGCTAGCGACCAACTGCACAGAAAAATCGGAAACAATAAAGGCAGAAACAAGACTGGCAAAGCTGATGAAAATAGCGATAGAAGCGATAAGCTGCAGCCCTTCTGCGGTGCGCGTCAAACGCCTATCTGATCGCAACAATCCAACCATCGGCAACAATATTTGCATAGCACTGGCAACCAGTGCCAAAATCAGGCAAAAATGACCAAATTCAGGACTTAACATCTGCGCTCTATCTTTCCTTTTTGACGCTGTTTTTGCCGTTGCAAAGTGACGCAAATAAGGCAGAAAAGCAAATCATCATGTGAAAAATTTCACTATGCTAAATATAAAAGGAATTCAGGCTTTTTTTCAGTCTTTATGCGCATCCAGCCGCAAAATATCAGCCCCCAAAGGCGCGGCATCAGACGGTTCATGCGTTACGACAATCATACTACGCTTATGTTCTTTCGCAAGCGTGCGAATAAGATGCAGAGCTTGCTGGCGATTGTCATGATCAAGCGCTGAAAAGGGCTCATCCAGCAAAATAATCGGGTCATCCCGAACCAGGGCGCGCGCCAGCGCTACCCGTTGCTGCTGGCCACCAGAGAGGGTTTCAGGAAATCTGTCCAGCAGTTCGGCAATATTCAATTTCGAAGCGGTGTGTTCAATAAGGGCATCTTGTGCGGCGGTAATCCTGGCTGAAGGGTTTAAGCCAATCGCCATATTGGTTTTACACGATAAATTGCCAAACAGATTATTATCTTGAAACAACAGGGAAACCGGGCGTTCCCATACAGGCAGTTCCAGCAAACTCTTGCCGCGCCAGCTTAATTTGCCACTGGTAGGCGCCATAAATCCAGCCAATATGTTCAACAGCGTTGTCTTGCCAATACCAGAAGGGCCAGTCACCAGCAGTATCTGACCAGCATCCAGCGTAAAATTCAAACAGTGAGCAGGCATATTCTGCCCGCCAAAACATAAATTTTCTGCTTTTAGCATCCTGTTACTCTCCGGCTATATAAGCGCACCATCTGATATAAGCCCGCATAAAGGGCAATGCTTAATACCAGCAAAATAAGGGATAGCAATTCTGCCTCGGCCCCGCCATAACGGCTGGCATATTGATATAACAGCCAGGGCAGGGTACGAAATTGTTCCGATCCAAACAGGGCGATAACGCCAAAATCCCCTAGCGAGAAGGCACAGCATAACCCCAATGCCAGACCTATTTCATGGCGCATCGCAGGTAAAACCACTAATCGGAATCGGCGCAGCCCACGCAAATTCAGCGCCAGCGCAAGCCTGTCTGTTTGGCCTGCCAGACCCGCATATCGCCCCGCCAGAATACGGGTAGCAAATGGAAGCGTCATAAATACATTCGACATCAATACCAGCCAGAATGCAGCAGAAAATACATCAACATAGGGCCGCAACAGCATGAAACTGGCCGTACCCAGCACAATAGAGGGCAGAACAAGATAAACCGACATGGCCAGACTTAAAAAACCACCCGTAAATCGGGAATAAGAAAGCTGAGTGGCATTATGACGCGCCGCGACCAATATCAATGCCATGGAGGTGCTAAGGATAGCCGAGCTAACCCCCAGTAACACCGACATCTGCAAGGCTTGCCAAAATACCGGCCGCTGAAACAGGGTAAGGCCGGCAATGATATCACTGCCTAATGACAGACTGGCAATAGGGGCAATGACAATCAGGCAAAATAGGAAAATAAAAAAACTATCGGATAATTTGCTGGTGAAAATATCTTTATCCTTACGCGGAACGCTTGCTTGGTCCGCCAGCCTGGTTGTCCAGCTTAAATGCTCAAATCGTGACAAGCTGAGAATAATCAACGCCGAGAACACCAGCTGCATCAGCGCCAAAACACCAGCTTTTGGCAAGTCAAATTCAAAGCGGACAGCGGTATAGATAGCCACTTCCAGCGTGGATACAGATGGCCCGCCACCCAACATCAAAACAAGCGAGAACGAGCTGAAACACATTAAAAATATCAGCCCGAAAAGAGAGGAAATACAGGCCTTTATGCAAGGAAGCTCAATCCACCGCCAATAGTCTCTGGCGGTAAAGCCAAGCTGTGCTGCCAGGCGCAATTGCGATTGCGGTACAGATTGCAAACCCGCAAAACAAACCCGCATTACCAACGGGGCATTAAAAAACATATGCGCCAGAACCACCATCGCTAGCCCGTATGGCGCAAACAGAAAATCTGCAGGGAAAACTGCCTCAAACCCTTGCCGCAACACGCCTTTTCGTCCCCATAGGGATAACAGGCTGACCGCTGCAACGGTTGAGGGCATGATCATCGCCAGAAATGAAAGGATGAGCAGGGAAGAGCGCCCCCGAAAAGTGCCGCGCCGAAATAATGCCCGTGCGCATGCTACCCCGACAATTATGGACATGACCGCCGACAAAACTGCCTGAAAGGCAGCAGAAGAGATAACAAACCAGGTCTGGCGGGAAAAAATATAGACAGAAAAATCTGCAAAATCAGGGCTGCCATCTTGCATAAACAGCAAGGCGCCCAGCATTAGGCCTAAAAAACCTAACAGCCCGGCTCCCAGCAACAGGCCGGGAAGGGAGGCGCGCCGCCTCTGCTGATATAATGCGGGGTGTGGGCGAAATACCCCGCTCAGAGACGGCACGGTTTTTTTACCTATTGCTGGCTGGCTTGCTGCCATTCATCAATCCATTGCTTTTGATTGGCCGCAACTTCCTCACCAGAGAACAGCAGATATTTTGCTGGCTGAACAAGCTCGGAAAATGCCGCAGGTACCGCCGCTTTAGTGGTTGGGTACATCCAGTTCGTGGTTGGAATAACATCCTGAAACCCTGAGGTTTGAATGAAATCCATAAATTGTGCTGCCAGTTCAGGCTCTGGTGCAGATTTCAGCATTGCTGCCACTTCAATCTGACCATAATGGCCTTCGCTAAAGCTGGCTGCCGCATAATTTGTCTTTTCCTCGGCGATAATATGATAGGCAGGTGAGGTGGTATAGGACAGCACCATATCGGCTTCCCCTTCGAGGAACAGCGAATAGGCATCCCACCAACCCTTGGTAACGGTCAGGATTTTTGGCTGTAGGGCTGCCCATTTCTGAGCCGCTTCGGCGCCATAAACCGACTTCATCCATAACAGCAAGCCAAGGCCCGGTGTAGAGGTGCGCGGATCTTGAATCACAATCTTCAGGCTATCATCGGCAGAAATAAGCGCTTCAAGAGAGGCTGGCGGGGTCTGCATACGGTTTTTGTCATACACAAAGGCAAAGGTGCCCCAATCAAAGGGCATAAAAACATCATCGACAAAGGCAACCGGCAGATTATCGGGGAGATTTTTTGCCTGATGCGGGGCAAAAAGACCAGTATCGCGGGCAATTTCGGTCAAATTTGTATCCAGACCTAGTACAATATCCGCCTTGCTGCTGCTGCCTTCAAGGCGGACACGCCCCAAAATACCAATAGAGCTATCCAGACCAACAAATTTTAGGTCGCACTTACAGATAGCTTCAAAATTCTTTTCAATGGCAGGGCCTGGCCCCCATTCAGAGGTGAAGCTGTCATAGGTATAGATGGTCAGCACTTTGTCATTTGCGATAGCTGTATGTGCTGACAGGCCGGCTGCAACTGCAAGGCCTAGTAATGAAGGTTTAACGATGTGTTTCAACATGATTTATCCTGTTTGTAACATGGACTGAACATGAAAAAACTGGGAAGGGAGAGGGACTCTTTCCTACGCCAGCGTTATCTGGTTCAGGTGCCATGGGTTTAATCTCAGCCCATTTAACCTGCAAAT
>JBMHCK010000016.1:0-5098 GCA_049889955.1 Puniceispirillaceae bacterium (SeqCode) | reverse complement strand
CGCATTGGCCCGCTATTGGGGATTGCGGTTTTCGGCTATTGGATAGGCGGGGATTATGCGCAAAACCTGACAGCAGCGCTTGCCACTAGCGGGTTATCTGCTGAAAAACAGGCATTTCTTATTGAAAACAGGGCGATGATTGCAGCGGTCACCTTGCCAGCGGAATGGCCGGCTGCTGAACAGGAAAATATTATGACCCTTATTCGCGGGCTGTTTGCACAATCTCTGCAGGAAACATTGCAGATTAGTGCGCTATTTGCCCTTTGTGCCGCCATTTTAGCCTTATTTTATCGTAAAGATGATGCCCGTTCGTAAATAGCTGGTTATAACAGGGCATATTCTATCGCCAAGGAGAGATAATGAGCATCGATAATGCCCCACTGACCATTACCCTGGACGCGGTGATGTCAGACTATGATGGCCAATTGGCAAGGCTGGCACTTACCCAAAAAGATAGCCGCAATTTTCTGATTACCTGGCAGGTAGAGATGGAGGTGAAATCTTCTGAAAAACAGGCATTCTTTGTCGCTGTGGCGGTTTGCTTTGCACCAGGTCAGGATGATGAGGTGCGGGATATTGCCGATCAGCTATGCCCGTCGGGCAAGACACCGATATTTGCCTTTATTCCGGCCTATAGCTTTGGCAGTAAGGATTTCGGTATTTTCATTGCCGAAAATAATCTGGGCGAGATTCTGGTGAATGGGCTGGTCAATGAAGTGATAGAGCAAGCTGGTATTGAAGAAGCGGTCACCAATCAAGCAGCTATCAAAACTTAACATCTGGCAAAAATTAACACCCGCAAAAATTAACACCCGGCAAAAATTAACACCCCACCCAAAGTTAAAGACGAATTGCCAGCTTGTCCCATAGCCAGGCTGGCAAGGCCCATTTGAACAGGGCCGCCAATTTTGTGGCAGTGGTGATGCGGTACCGGACCCTGGGGCGTGCAGACAAGCAGGCATGTAACACCGCTTTTGTAACCGCTGCGGCGGGCAACTCAAATCGGTCTTTCGGGCTATTCTCCGGGGCGTTCAGGCGCGGGATAAGCTGGTTCTCATACAGGCTTTTAAGCGGCGAGGCTTGCCAATTTATCCATTTATTAAAATGCGGCAGGCTGTTTATTCGGATGCGGGTGGTAATCGGACCTGGCTCTATCAGCACAATCTTAATCGGGCTATCTGCTAGCTCTAGCCGCAGCGTGTCTGCCCATCCTTCAAGGGCAAATTTGGTAGCATTATAGCTGCCCCGAAACCGCAATGCGGCAAACCCCAATACCGATGAATTGATTAGGATACGGCCTGTGCCTTGTCCGCGCATCACCTGTAACGCCAGGCAGCTTAACTCGTGCCAGCCAAAAAAATTGGTCTCAAAATTCTCGCGCAGGCCAGCGACCGGAATATCCTCTATCGCGCCGGGCAGGGCATAGGCCCCATTATTAAACAGCACATCAAGGCGGCCATTTGTCAGCTTCATGGCCTGTTGCCAGGCGGTCTGAATAGAGTGGCTGTCACTGTAATCCAGAACAAAGCTGTGCAGCCCTTTATCGCGCAGATTTACACAATCTGCCTCGCTTCGGCAGGTGGCCAGTACCAGCCAGCCGCGCTGATGCAGTTCCAATGCTGTATCCAGGCCAATGCCGCTGCTACAGCCGGTAATTAAGATGCTTTTCTGGGACGCTGTCATGCTATTCTTTTCAATAGGTTTTGGGGAATGTGATCTGCTCTACCTTGCTGTTTCAGGCTTTTCCAGCGAAGCGGATGAGAGGTCAATTTCTGGCCAGTTCTGGATAAAGCGTTGTTTATCGGCCGGGTTGAGGGTGGCGGTGATATGATGGTTTCCCTGCTCGTCATAAGAGGAGGCAGTAACCTGTCCATTTTCATAGAGCCATGCGCCAGCCGAGGCCAGTTGCGGGGCCAGCTTTAGGGATAGGCAGATATCATCCTGATTAAAGATATCTTCGATTTTTTGGCATAGCTTGTCCAGACCCGCCCCGGATATAGCCGAGCAGAGTATCCCGTCCAGGCTATCACGGTAGATGCTGAGCAGATCCGCATCCAGATTATCAGATTTATTATAGACGTTCAGAACCTTGCCAGATTGTTCCAGCACATCAATGCCAATATCAGCAAGCACAGCGCGCACATCGCTGGCTTCCTGTTCAAAATCAGCCGCCGAGATATCCTGTACATGCAAGATAAGATCGCTTTGATTTATCTCTTCCAAAGTAGATTTAAAGGCTTCAACCAGTTCGGTTGGCAGATTGCTGATAAAGCCAACCGTATCGCCCATCAAAACCTGGCGCCCGCTGGGCAATTCAACCCCTCGGATAGTGGGGTCAAGGGTGGCAAATAGCATATCTTTAGACAGCACATCTGCCCCTGTCATGCGGTTAAATAGCGTCGATTTCCCGGCATTGGTATAGCCAACCAGCGCAATGGTCGGGGTTTGCGATCGCTGCCGGTTCGCCCGTTGCAGGGTGCGGGTGCGCTTCACCTCGCCCAGCTCTTTTCGAATTTGCTTGATCTGGTCGGTCAGCATTCTTTTATCCAGCTCTAGCTGGCGCTCACCCGGCCCGCCCAGAAAGCCGCCGCCGCGCTGTCTCTCCAAATGTGTCCAGGACCGCACCAACCGACTTTTCTGAAAGGTCAGGGCCGCCAGTTCAACCTGCAAGCGTCCGGCATGGCTTTGCGCCCGCGCCCCGAAAATTTCCAGAATAAGGGCGGTGCGATCAATCACCTTGCAGGACAGGGCGCGTTCAAGATTGCGATGCTGAACAGGGGTCAGGCTGGCATTAATCAAGATCAGCGGATGGTCTAAATCCTCTGCGGTCGCTGCGATACGCTCAACAACGCCCGGGCCCAGCAGCGAGGCGGCACGGGGCCGTGCAATGGTGATGATCTCTGTATGCACAATTTCCAGATCAATCGCCTGTGCCAGCCCGCACGCTTCGGTCAGTCGATCTTGCGGACTGCGCGCATCGTTTATTTGCGCGGCCTGTTTTAATTCAGGTTGGATGATAAGGGCGTGGTTCACAATATAGCGGAAATTTCTGGGTTATCTGTTAAAGCTTTCGAATGTATAGCGGATTGCATCGACAAGAGTAAGCCCCGCTATCCCATGTCGGGCAAATCATTGGAACAAGCCTATTTGCCCCCTTGAAAAATATATCTGTGTTACCCACATGCAACCTTAATACACAAACTTATTTGGACAAACAGGTGGATTATGGCCGTTAAACAGCATGATTTCGAAGCCGATACTGGCAAAATTCTCGATATCGTTATCAATTCTCTTTATTCCGAAAAAGAAATATTCCTGCGGGAATTGATATCCAACGCCTCGGACGCGATTGATAAGCGCCATTATCTGGCGGCAACCGATCAGTCTTTGCAGAGCGCGCGAGGCTATGCCATCACCCTATGCGCTGATGAAAAGGCAAAAACCCTGACCATCAGTGATAATGGCGTTGGCATGGATGAAGCGGATATGAATTCCGCGCTGGGGACGATTGCCCGCTCTGGCTCCAAAGCCTTTCTAGAACAGATTCAGGCAGAGACAGCCCAAAATTCAAAAGCAGGAGACAAAAAATCCAAAAATGCCTTTTCCCTTATCGGCCAGTTCGGGGTCGGGTTTTATTCTGCCTTTATGGTCGCAGACAAGGTGGATGTGGTCAGCCGCAAGGCCGGCCAGGATGGCGCCTGGAAATGGTCATCCGATGGCAAAAATGGCTATAGTCTGGATCAGGCTGAACGCGCCGAAGCGGGCACCGATATCACCCTTTATCTGAAAAAGGATGAAAAGGAATTTTTGGAAGAAGCCCGCCTTGATTATCTGGTGCGCAAATATTCAGATCACCTGGCCTATCCGGTGAATTGGCAGCCCCCGCAAGTAGATGCCCCGCGCCAGCTTAATACCGGCTCGGCTATCTGGACGCGTGCGAAAAAGGATATCTCGCCAGAAGATTACACCCAGTTTTATCGCCAGGTAGGGGCGGTATATGATGAACCCTTTATGACCATGCATAACAGCACCGAAGGCCTGTTGAATTATACCAGCTTGCTGTTTGTGCCGACCGCGCGCCCGTTCGATTTGTTTAATCCGGACAGGAAATCGCGCATGTCCTTATATATTAACCGCGTCTTTATTACCGATGAATGTGAAGATATCGTGCCGCCCTGGCTGCGCTTTATTCGCGGGGTTATCGACACGCCAGATATGGATTTGAATGTCAGCCGCGAGATGTTGCAGAAAAACCCTGCGGTACAGAAAATTGGCAAAGCGCTGATAAAGCGTATTCTTGGCGAGCTAAAGAAAAAGAAAGAAAAAGAGCCAGAATCCTATGAAGAATTCTGGGATCAGTTTGGTCTGGTTTTGAAAGAGGGCTTGTATGAAGATTACGACAACCGCGACAAGATTTTGGATATCTGTCTGTTCCGTTCGGCCCGTTCCGGCACGCTGATCAGCCTGGCAGAATATGTCGCGGCAATGCCGGAAAGCCAGGACAAGATTTACACCCTGTCTGCGGAAACCGCTGAACAGGCAGAAAACTCGCCGCATCTCGAAGGGTTCCGCGCCCGTGATATTGATGTGTTGCTGATGACCGATCCGGTGGATGAGTTCTGGATGCAGGCAGTTACCGAATTCGAAGGCAAGGGCTTTGTCTCGGCCACCAGAGGGGTATCTGATCTTGACAAGGTAGCGCCAAAAACAGATGCAAAGGATGATGCCGAACAGCCAGATGACGATGCCCGCAATCAGGAATTTGCCGCCCTGATAGCCAAGGTTAAAACCACCCTTGGCGAGGATATCAAGGATGTGCGCCTGTCGAAAACCCTGACCGATAGCCCGGTCTGTCTGGTCGCCGATGAAGAGGGGATGGATATCCAGATGGAACGGCTGATGAAGGCGCATAACAAGGATTTTGCCGGCAGCCCGCGTATTCTGGAAATCAACCCGGATCACAAGCTGATTAAGGGGATGGCCAGCCAGATTGACGCAAATGCTGACCCTGAGCTGATGGAAGATGCCGCTAAAATGTTGCTGGATCAGGCACAGATTCTGGAAGGGCGGCCCCCTGCCAGCCTGACCGAATTTGCCC
>JBMHCK010000015.1:0-3190 GCA_049889955.1 Puniceispirillaceae bacterium (SeqCode) | reverse complement strand
CGGCTAACCATGGCGGTTGAGTCTCTGCGCTCTGAATTATCCCGGTTGCGCGGCCTGTTGGCCGAACGTGAAAAACAGGCCGAAGAAGATAAAATCGCTATCGCTAATCTAGGCAAAGCACTGAACAGCGCATTAGCAAATAAGGTTCAGGAATTACGCCGTTTCAGATCTGAATTTTTTGGCCGCCTCCGCAATGTGCTGGAAGGGCGAAGCGATGTTAAAGTGGTGGGAGACCGCTTTGTATTCCAGTCTGAAGTATTGTTTGAACCAGGACAGGCAAGCATTGGTTCAGGCGGTCAGGAACAATTAGCCCAAATCGCCGACGCCCTTACCGAAATTATTGACCAGATACCAGAAGATATCCCCTGGATATTACAGATTGACGGGCATACAGATGATGTGCCGGTGACAGGCGTTTATGCTGATAATTGGGATTTATCTACCGAGCGTGCCTTATCTGTGGTGCGATTTATGATTAAGAAAGGGGTGCCGGCCTCACGCCTGGCAGCCTCTGGCTATGGCGAGTTTCAGCCGATAGCCCAAGGCAGCACCCCAGCAGATAGACAGAAAAATCGGCGCATTGAGCTAAAGCTGACCCAGCGCGTGAAATCTGACTAGCCCTCATCAGCTATCTATTGATCTGAATACTTAACCTTGTCACCCTTTTTACTTGTGCCAGTTTAAACAAGGGGGGCTGCATGAAGTATTTGCGGCTGCGATGGGCTGTCAGCATCACTGGGTTAGCTGTAACATCTGTTATACATGCCGCAGAAATTGACTTTGATTTTCACCCTATTGACCAGCAGGCCGGCGCCCTTGATGCCAGCCAGTTGCGCCATATCACAACCAGCTATCAGAAATCCGCTAATTCAAATTCGACCATCGTTGATTTATTTACAGGGCAGGTAGCTGTGCGCCCTGATAAGCAGATACCAGAAATTGCCACCGATAATGACGCTGGCCCCACGATTTCTGATGGCTCGATTACCGCGCTTCCGTCTTCGAGCCCCAACCCCATAGATCATCATTTTTCGGGTATTGTGGGTCTGGATCGATATAGCGGTTATCTGTTCGATTCCATAGCCTATTGGCCCGCCACTATAGACGAAGAGAAGCGCCCGCATCTAACTACAGAAATCAATGATTTTGAGTATAGCTTTATTCTGGAAAGTTCTTACGTCACCGATTACTGGCCAGAGCAAGGCCAATTTAGCTGGCCTGTTAGTCTGCATTTGGTAGCCTTTGATAATAATGTCCTGACTGCCGAAGTTAACGGAGCAGAAGCCTTCGCCTATCTGGATAGTACTGAAGGGCATTTCCGGCTTAGCGGTCAGGTAACAACACTGGATGGCAACGCCCTTAACCTGTCTCTTACAAGCTTGCTCAGCCTGGGCGGGGATGTGCATCCAGAGCTGATCAATCCATTATTATCTATAAAAACAGGTGATGCTGCAGAACAGCTATCCATACCGGAATTGCGCCTTATCCTGACTGGCAACAGGCATAGTGATATCGCTGGACAATTTAACAATTTTTCCAATACGGAGAATATCAGCCACCTTTTGACTATCATTGGGCAATTTTCCAGCCTGTCCGCACCGCGCAAATAAACCGGATATCAGCTGTGAGAAACAAAGGCCGAACGGCGAAATTGCTGGGTAGCAAGCTGTTGATATAGGGGCGAGCTGGCTATCAGGCTTTCATGTGTGCCGGTTGCAACAATCTGGCCCTTATCCATCAGCAAGATAACATCTGCATCAATGATAGTTGACAGCCGGTGGGCAATAACAAGGCTGGTTCGCCCCTGCATCAACCGGCCAAGCGCATGCTGAACCGCAGCTTCGCTAACACTATCCAGCGCACTGGTCGCCTCATCTAGCAACAAGATATCAGGATTACGCAAAATCGCGCGGGCAATGGCAATGCGTTGACGCTGGCCACCGGAAAGACGCACGCCTTTTTCACCAACGCGCGTATCATAGCCTTGTGCAAGTTCCGCGATAAAGCTATCTGCTTCTGCCTGTCTGGCGGCGACGATGATTTCATCACGGCTGGCATCGGGGCGCGAAAAGGCAATATTTTCTGCTACGCTAGCTGAAAATAATACCGGGTCTTGCGGGACAATCGCAATATGGCTGCGAATATCGCGCAGCCGCATCTGCGATAGCGGAAAATCATTGAGCAAAATCTGGCCAGCTTGCGGCTCGTAAAATCCCAGCAACAAATGAAACAGTGTGGATTTACCCGCGCCGCTGGGGCCTACAATGGCCAGCTTTTGCCCGCACTTGGCGGTAAAATTTATGCCCCTGAGCGCTGGAGAGGAAAGACGGCAATTATAGGCAAATTCCACCTCTGAGAAGCGTATCTGAACCCCATCATTTGAATAAAGATGTTCAGGGCTGGCTGGGTCCGCACGGCGCAGCGGCTGGGCTAGCAGCTGGGCAATTCTATCTGCGGCCCCGGCTGCACGTTGTAGCTCGCCACCTAACTCAGACAGGGTTCCAGTAGAGGATGCGACAATAAAAGCATAGAAAACAAAGGCAGACAAATCGCCCGCACTAATTTTGCCAGCTAGCAAGTCACGCCCCCCTACCCACAAGATCAGCGTTACGCCGCTGATCATCATAAAAAATACAAATCCAGACAGTAATGCCCGCAACTGTACCCGTGACAATGCCGCGTCCAGCGCTGCCTGTAGCGTCGTGTTAAATCTGGCCTGCATCTGGTTTTCTTGGGCAAAGGCATGCACCGTGCGAATAGCTGATATCCCTTCTTCTGCCTCGGCAGAAAGGTCGCCAAGACGTTCCTGGGCCAAGCGCGAGGAGACCCGCAAGCGGCGCGCCAGAACAATCAGCGGAATAACCACAATCGGTACAATTACCGCTACCACTAGCGACATTCGCGCCGAGGCCAGAACGACCAGAACCAGCCCACCAAACAGCAGAATGACATTGCGTACCGCCATTGACAAGGTGCTGGCCAGTGTGGATTGCACAACCGCGGTATCGGCATTTAACCGCGAGAGGATATCGCCGGTACGCGCCGCCTCGAACCAGCTGGTCGGCAAATATAACACATGGTCATAGATAGCACGGCGAATATCCGCCATTACCCGTTCCGCAACCTGATTAACCAATAAAATACGTAAATACGAACCAACCCCGACAAATAACGCCAGCGATAGCGCGAC
>JBMHCK010000014.1:0-8365 GCA_049889955.1 Puniceispirillaceae bacterium (SeqCode) | reverse complement strand
TGGAGCGGGCGACGGGGTTCGAACCCGCGACCTCAAGCTTGGGAAGCTTGCGCTCTACCAACTGAGCTACACCCGCATTAGACCCGCTTTTGATGAGAACACGCTAGGCTTTATGGCCTGTTTTTGTCAAGAACTAAGCCTTTTTTTTCCGCACACTACCGCCAGCTTTGCACAAGCGATGCTGGACGGGCATGATCTCTTACAGTATGACTAGCGTATATAGGGCTATTGAAGAAATAGTTCTGCATTGCGCCATAACGCTCTATTTTCAAGGGAAATGATGCAATGCTGTTAAAGCAAAAATATAGGAATGGGATCAGGCTATGACACCTTATGATACATCGCATGACGAGGAAAATATTCACGCCTCCAAGCCTTCAGACGCACCTCGCCCAACACGGGCTGAAGCCGAAGCTGCTGTGGAGACCTTGCTGCGTTGGGCTGGGGATGATCCTAGCCGTGAGGGGCTAGTAGATACACCAGCACGTGTTGCACGCGCCTATGAAGAGTTTTTCTCTGGCTATCAGGACAACCCAGAAGAGATGCTGGCCCGCACCTTTGAAGAGGTGGAAGGCTATGATGATATGGTGATGTTGCGCGATATTTCCCTGCAATCTCATTGCGAACATCACATGGTACCCATTTTGGGTAAGGCCCATATCGCCTATCTGCCAAATAAACGGGTTGTAGGCATATCAAAATTGGCCCGTGTTTTAGATAGTTTTGGTCGCCGCCTGCAAACACAAGAAACCATGACAGCACAGGTAGCCAGCGCAATTCAAACAGCCCTACAGCCGCTGGGGGTTGCCATATTGGTAGACGCAAAACATCAATGTATGACCACCAGAGGCGTTAAAAAGCCGGATGTTTCAATGGTCACTACCCGCTTTACCGGGGTATTCAAGGATCAGGCAGATTTGCGTGAGCGCTTTTATCAGCAAATTAATTTACGCTAACCCTGGATAGGCCTGTATCTGTCTGAAAACTGGACAGACAGGCCCTTCTCAGCCTATATATCAGAACATTATTGCCTAAATTGGCCTGATTGGGCCATCAGGCGGTAACCGGTAAACGATTGAGGCTGCAGCGCATTCATGCAGGCAACTCCTGTCTTAAATATATTAGGGCTACTTCTGGCATTGCTGGCTTGTACCATGTTGATCCCGATGGGTATCGACCTGTATTACAGCGACCCAAACTGGCAGGCCTTTGCCGTAGCGGCATTGATGACCGGCTTTATTGGCGGATCTTTATGGCTGGCTAACCGGCAAAAAAACACAGCTGATTTGGGGCTAAAAGAAGCCTTTTTGCTGACCAATGGTGCCTGGGTTTTTATTGCCCTGTTTGGGGCTTTACCCCTTTATTTTTCGTCTCTTTCCCTAAGCGTTGAAGATGCGTTTTTTGAATCGATGTCGGGCATTACCACGACGGGGTCAACCATTCTGCCATCTATTGAAGCGGCGTCTAGGGGAATTCTTATCTGGCGCGCGCTGCTGCAATGGCTTGGCGGGGTTGGTATTATTGTGATGGCACTGGCTGTGTTGCCGATGCTGTCTGTTGGCGGTATGCAGCTATTTAAGACCGAATCCTTTGACGCCGCTGACAAGGTTATTCCCCGTGCTACCCAGCTTGCAGGCGGAATTTTTGCGGTATATACCGGCTTAACTCTGCTCTGGACCTTTATGTTGACTCTGGCGGGCATGCCTGGTTTTGATGCGCTGGCCCATGCGATGACAACATTGGCAACTGGCGGCTATTCTACCAAGACTGCCTCTATCGGGGCGTTTGATTCGCAAACGATAGAGATGATCATTATCGCCGGCATGATTACTGGCAGCCTTCCTTTTGTGCATTATCTGTCCCTTACCAGAGGTGGGTGGAAAGCTCTGTCCGCAGATCCGCAAGTGCGCTGGTTTATATTTCTTACCATGCTGGTGATAGCCGCGATCACCTTTAATCTGCACCAAAATGGGGAAAGCTGGACCTCTGCTTTGCGGCTATCGGCTTTTAATTCAGTATCGGTCATTACCGGTACCGGATATGGCAGTGCGAATTTTGCGCTGTGGGGTAGCTCTGCGACAACAATTTTGCTGATTTGTATGTTTATTGGCGGTTGTGCGGGTTCCACTACCTGCGGCATAAAAATGTTCCGCCTACAGGTATTGGCAGCGACAATCAAAGTCCAGCTGGCCCGGTTATTACGCCCACATGCCGTCGTTCTAGCCTATTACAACAAGCGCCCCGTGCCGGAAAATGTCATGGATGCGGTGATGGGCTTTTTCTATTTGTATATTTTATGTTTTGTAGTTCTGGCATTACTGCTGGGTATGTTCGGGCTGGATTTTGAAACCGCGTTATCCGGGGCTGCAACATCGATTTCGAATGTGGGGCCGGGCCTAGGCAATGTCATTGGGCCATCGGGCGATTTCAGCAGCCTGCCTGCTGCGGCAAAATGGGTAATGTGCTTTGGCATGCTGCTGGGCAGGCTAGAGCTATTTACAGTCTTGGTAATCTTAAATCCGGTATTCTGGCGCCGCTAGGAGCGGATAAGGCCTTCACTGGAACGAATTTCAACCTCTGCCTGCTGATTGATCAGCTTGACCGCTTCTATCATCACTTCTCTGATAGCTATTTCGCGCTCATTAGGCGTTGATGTCTCTTTCATAGAGCTAGAGGCGGTCGCGCTAAGGTCAATTATCGCCTGCTTGCCGCCCACCGGTTGAATCCAGATCAGCTTGGCTTTGATATCGGCCCTGACCATCACTTCCTGATTATCTTTGAATAAATCAATCAGCTTTTCGCTTCGGGGCAGAGAAGTTATTTTTACACTAGCTTGCGAAATATCCAGTATCACCTCGCCAGACCCGCCAACCGGAACCAGAACCCGCGATGCCCAATCTACCAGCATGCTGGACAGGTTCGGAGACAGCGTATGCTCGATATAAGGAGGCTCCATCGGCATATTCCAATTTTCAATAATTTCCATCTTGCGCGCATCCAGGCGCAGCGATTGAAAATCAGTCGTCTCATAAATCGGCAGAACAGTTTTTTGTGAGGTAGCGGTACAGCTGCTTAGCAAAAACACGCTTGCCAAGAGGATAAAAGGAAAGTGAATAAAAGGAAATGATTTGAAAAATATGGACAATTTTTGCGTCATCATCGACACCTTTCATCAGACCTAGCGGCTTTTTGGTCATCAGACCTAGCGGCTTTTTGGCGACCCATTGGCGAATTTGCCTAACTCTGGGCTTAATGATAGCGCAGTTAGGCAAAAAATGAAGCAAAAACTACATTTTCAATTTTTTGCGGTATTGAACCAAATTTATCCTGATGTCGAAAGGAATGTCTCTACCGCATAAGAACGATTTACCTTGCAAAACTCACAGGCGACATGCAATTGCCCCTGCTCATCACTTAATTCGTGAAGCTGCTGGTCGCCCAGCCCGCCTAATACCTGTTCCACTTTTTCTGCAGAACAACGACAGGTATCGGTGATAGGGCGCGGGGCTTGCAAATGCACATTTTGTGCATGAAAAAGCCGATATAACAGATCTTGTGGTGCCAGCTCAGTACTTAACAGCTCGTCTCGGGTAGCCGATGACATCATCACCATCGCGGTGTGCCATTCATCTGCCAGCTGCTCAGCGCTCAGGCTGGACTGGCTGCCGCCTTCGCCAGCAACCTGTTGCAAAAACAATGCCGCGCTATGCCAGCCATCTTCTGTTTTGGTTGCAGCGGTAATCACCTGGGCGGCCAATTGTTCAGAATTTTTAAACCATGCTATCGCACAATCGCCAAGATGGGTGCCTTCCAGCTCTACAATCCCCTGATAGCGATGCCCTTCATCCCCCAACGCGGCATCCTGATCCACTGTAAAGGCCATATAGCCGCCACCCATCAGACGCGGCAGAATAGCGGGCCCGGTAGGCACCATATCTGCCGCCTTTTCTGCATCAAAGGACGCATAGGAACGCATCGCCCCGGCAGAGGTTACATCCGCAAAAAGGGTTTGAACAACCCCATCACCTTTCGCTTGCAAGGTAAATACACCGTCAAATTTCAGCGTTGTAGACAAACAGGCAGCCAGGCTCATCGCCTCGGCACATAGCTCGTTAACAGAGGCTGGATAGTCATGGCGATCCAAAATCGCCTGACAGGGGGTGGTCAGTCTGGCAAACCGCCCACGCACCAGAGGGGTTTGATTATCTGCCTCGCCGCCCGTTAAATAAAAAGGCTGTACAAGGCCACCGGACAGGTCAGAAAACTGCGCCTCAGAGCTGTCATCAACACGCATCACACCCTACTCCCTCAGCCTTGCCGCGGCTGTTAAAAATTCTCACTGATAATATGTGCCATAATGGCTTTTTGCGCATGCAGACGATTTTCTGCCTCATCAAATACCGCTGATTGGGGGCCATCAATTACCTCGGCAGTAACCTCCTTGCCACGGTGGGCCGGCAGGCAATGCATGAAAATAGCGTCTGGCTGGGCCTTTTCCATCAATGCGGCAGTGGCCTGGAATGGCAACATATCATCCTCGCGCGAACCCTGATTATCGCCCATGGATACCCATACATCAGTGACAATAACGCTAGCGTTCCGCGCGGCGGCAACCGGATCTTCGGTCAGGATAATTTCTGCGCCCCTGGCACGCGCCCAAGCGAGCAAGGCGGCAGGAGGCCGATAGGCTTCAGGGCCTGCCAGCCGCAGCTCAAACCCAAATAACGCCGCAGCCTCTATCCAGCTATTGGCAACATTATTTCCATCCCCAAGCCAGCATATTTTTGCGCCCTGAAGGCTGCCATGGCGTTCAATAATGGTCTGTAAATCAGCCATAATCTGGCAAGGGTGAGATAAATTTGTCAGCCCGTTAATTACCGGTATATCAGCATTTGCAGCCAATTCTGTTACGGTTTCATGCTCCAGGGCTCTTATCATTACCGCATCCAGATAGCGCGAGAGAACCCGGCCTGTATCAGCAACAGACTCGCCGCGCCCTAATTGCAAATCGCTAGCCGATAGCACCACCGGCGTGCCGCCTAGCTGCGAGATACCTACCTCAAAAGAGACGCGCGTGCGAGTAGAAGGCTTTTCAAAAATCATGCCTACATATTTACCAGCTAGCGGCTGGCTGGTATCTGCCCCGGATTTCATCCGCTCGGCGCTATCCAGCATCGCCTGCAACCGGTCTGTATCAAAATCTTTTAAATCGATAAAACGGCGCATCGCGCACTCCGCTTTATAAAGCTGTGAAATAAAAATTGGCGGGCATCGCTTATGCCGCGGCAAACGCTGAAAACACGCTATCCAATATCATATAGGCATGTTCAATTTCGGCATCGGTGATATTCAGTGGCGGCAACAGGCGCAGAACATTCTCGCCAGCAGGCACTGCAAGCAAATGTTTTTCGCGTAATGCGGCGGTCATATCGCCTACTGCAATATTATCTGCCAGCTGCAATCCGCGCAAAAACCCGGCCCCTCTGCGCTCTTTGATCTGGTCCGGATAATCGCTCGCCAGCTGAACCAATTTTGTTTCCAGGATAGCTGCGCGGCGCCTGACATCTTCTAAAAACCCGTCTTCTTCCAGCCCGTCCAAAACCGCATTTGCAACCGCCATCGCCAGCGGATTGCCGCCAAAGGTAGAGCCATGACTGCCAGGTCCCATCGCCTCGCCAATCTCTTTTCTGGCAATTACGCCGCCAACTGGAAACCCGCCGCCCAGCCCTTTGGCCAAAACAACCAGATCAGGCTGGATAGCTGCTTGCTGATAGGCAAATAAATACCCTGTTCTGCCCATACCGGTCTGCACTTCATCCGCGATTACCAAAGCGCCAAAATCATCGGCAGCTTTTTTAATGCCGGCAAGATATCCTTCAGGGGCGGCAATCGCCCCGCCCTCTCCTTGCACGGGCTCCACCATAATCGCAGCAACATCCTCATCCATCGCATCGCGTAAATGATTTAAATTACCAAAAGGTACATGCACAAACCCTTCAGGCATCGGCCCAAAGCCTTCTCTGAATAATGGCTTGTCTGTTGCCGCCAGCATGGCAAGTGTCCGCCCATGAAAGGCTCCGCCTGCACATAAGATTTTATACCGATTTTCAAACCCTTGCCGATATTGATAGCGGCGCGCCATTTTCACTGCAGCTTCATTAGCTTCAACACCGGAATTACAGAAAAACGCATGATCAAGACCCGCATGGCTGGCCAGCCGGTAGGCCAGCTTTTCCTGCTCGTCAATACGATAAAGATTAGAGGTATGCCACAGCTTGTCAGCCTGTTTATGCAAAGCCGCCAGCAAACGCGGATCGCCATGCCCGAACACATTTACCGCAATACCCGTCGCACAATCCAGATAGGCTGTATCATCTTTTGTGTAGAGCCAGCTACCCTTGCCGCGCACAAAGGCGATATCCGCCCGTCCATAGGTCGGCATCACTGCGGCTTGTCTGACATCTATTTCCTGTGTCATTTTCCTGCCCTGTCAGCAAAAGAGAAAGGCGCATTGTATCGCGCAAAACCCCTTGCAATGTCAAGTAAAACTGCGTAGCGACATGCCCGCCAGTTTAGATAAGATGCCCTGATAAAATACTTATATAAAATGTTTAGCGAGCTTCAGCCCCTGAGACTGATAGTTTGAACCAGAACCCGTTGCCCCGTAAAGCTGTTTTGGCGGCGCGGACATCGGCTCATAAACCAGTCGGCACACGGTCTGGCCCTGCTCAATCAGGAAAGGCACATCATGCGAGCGCACTTCCAGTACCGCCCTGGTTGGCGCGGCACCAATTTCAGACATGCCAAAGCCGGGATCAAAAAAGCCTGCATAATGGGCGCGAAACTCGCCAACACGGGTATCATAGGCGCGCATCTCGGCAGCATATTCCGCTGGCACAATAACAAATTCCTGGCTAGCGAGGATGTAAAACTCATCCGGATTCAGCACCAGCCCCCCTTTGAACAAATCCGCCTCGGTTACCGCCTCCCAAAAACGGGCAGCGGGCTGGCTGGCGGGCTTGTCAACATCAATCAGGCCAGCATGTTTGCGTGCGCGCCATCCGACCAGACCGGTTGTTTCTTGTGGCACCAAATTTACCGATAGGCCAATCCCGTCATTTATCGACACAATGGTTTCATCGTCAAACCGTACCAGCTGATGGCGGGCTTGCAAGGCGGCATGACCAGCATCATCCAAAACCTGTTGTCCGCGGCGCAGGCGCAGCTGTGATAATCGGCTGCCCGGGCGCACCATCACTGAAAAAGTACGTGGGGATATTTCGGCATAAAGCGGGCCGTTATATCCAGCGGCTACAGATTCAAATTCAACCGCACCATCGGTTATCAGCCGGGTAAAAACATCCAGCCTGCCAGTTGAACTTTTGGGATTGGCGGTTGCGCTAAGGCTTTCTGGCAGTGCCAGACTTTCCATCAGCTCAACAATATATACACATCCGGTTTCCAGAACCGCGCCATCTGTTAAATCCAGCTCATACATTGAAAATTTATCGATTTTATCCATCACTGTCTGGCCAAGACCAGGCAGGAAGGATGCTTGAATACGCCAGGCCCGGCGACCGAGCCGAAGATCCAGGCTAGCGGGCTGTATTTGGCCCTCCAGCAAAGGTTCCTGGACAGATATCTGGCCACGATCAAAAGCCGCCTGAAGCTGGCTTTCTGGCAATATCCCATCAGCTGTTGATAAGGGTGTTTGGTTGTCGCTCACGTAGATTATCCCCGCTGGAATTTAACTTTTCAGCCTGAAGCCTGACGCCAGTATGATATAGCAGCAGATGAAGAGCAATATATTGAGACAGGTTAACACCAATGCGCCCATCAAAATATTCCCGTCTGCAACACCTGTCATACCATAGCGAAAGCCATCTATGACCATGAATACCGGATTCATCTGGGCTATTACATCAAATGGTTCTGGCAAGCGATGCACAGAATAAAAAGTACCCGACAAAAACGCCAGAGGCTGAATAACAAAACTGGTTATCGCAGATAGCTGATCAAATTTCCGCGCCCAGATGCCCGCAATAATGCCGATAAATCCCATCGCCAGCGACCCGCCAGCTAAAAACCCGCACGCAACAAGGAAATGGGGCGGCAAAATGATCGCCGAGAAAAAACTAAGTGTTATCACACAAATCAGGGCCGTTAATATGCCTCTGGTCAGCGTGCCGCCAAGCAGAGCGCATAAAATTTCGGCTGGCCCCAATGGCGGCAATAGTAAATCGACAATATTGCCTTGTACCTTGGCGCTGGTCAGCGAAGAAGAAGTATTGGCAAACGCATTTTGCAATACCGCCATCATGATAAGACCAGGCGCCAGAAACTGGACAAAATTATCAAAATTACC
>JBMHCK010000013.1:0-3801 GCA_049889955.1 Puniceispirillaceae bacterium (SeqCode) | reverse complement strand
TGCTGAACGGTTGCTGCCCTTTGGTGTAAAGGGCCTATATTGTGACCCGAATGTAGAGTTGGATAGCGCTACTGAACAGCGTTTGAACATGCAAAAAACCGATTTTGACACACTGATTGCCCGCTCTGATATTGTTACGCTTCACCTGCCTTTGATGGCCAGCACCCATTTTATTATCAGCGCAGAGGTTATTGAGCGCATGAAAGCTGGCAGCATTTTGATAAATGCGGCGCGCGGCGGTCTAGTAGATGAGGCGGCATTGGATGCAGCTTTGCGGCGGGGCCATCTGCAAAGTGCAGGGCTGGATGTATTTGAAGGGGAGCCGCCAAAGGCAGATAATAGGTTGCTTTCTAATCCTGCCTGTATCCTGACCCCGCATATTGCGGCAGGCACCCGAGATGCGCTGGAACAGAAATTAGCAGCGGTCTTCGCCAATATTTCCCGGTTTTTCAGAGGCGAAGCGCTGGAAAATGAAGTGGATTTACATAGCCACCTGGATTAACCGGGCAGGTTTGTTGTTGTAATTTTTCCATCTGGTCAAAATGTCGCAACTATTCCTTAAATTCTTACTTGCAAATGAGAACGATTATCATTATTAATATTAGAAAGATAACTATTCAGGCTGTTCAATGGGCAGTTTCTGCCTATATAGGAAACAGTAATTTTACCACATGAGGCTATTTCAATGCGGTTAATGATTTCTTTTTTGATCGGGTTAGGGGTGCTTGCCAGCCAGTCAGTACATGCAGCTGACACCATTAATATCTTTACCTATCGCCAGCCAGCCTTGCTGGCACCTATGCTGGATGCCTATACCGAAAAAACCGGAATTACGTTTCAGACGGTCTATGCCCCAAAAGGGCTGGTGGCCAGGTTACAGTCCGAGGGCGAGAATGCCCGCGCAGATATGGTCCTTACAGTGGATATTAGCCGGGTAAAAGAGCTGGCAGATTCAGGCCTGTTGGCGCCTCTAGCCTCATCCGTAATCGCCGAGAATGTTCTTGCCCATTTGCGGGCGCCAGATGACAGCTGGACCGCCCTATCCTTGCGGGCGCGTATTCTGGCGGTATCCAAGTCACGTGTTGCAAAAGGCAGTCTAACACAGATAGAGCAGCTGGCTGAACCGGAGTGGAAGGGCAGGGTATGTACGCGTAAAGGCAGCCATGTCTATAATCGCGCGTTGCTGGCATCTCTTATCGCCCATCATGGCACCGAACAGGCGACTGCCTGGGCCAGTGCGCTGGTAGATAATTTGGCCCGCCGCCCGCAAGGCAATGACCGTGCACAGGCAAAGGCCATTTTTGCGGGTGAATGTGATGTGGCTTTGATGAATACCTATTACTACGGCAAGATGAAATTTAATCAAAAAGAGCCAGAACAGCGGGCCTGGGCTGATTCTATCGAGCTGGTATTTTTTAACCAGCAGGGACGCGGGCAGCATGTTAATATCACCGCTGGCGGTGTTCTGAAAACCTCCAAAAACAAGGCACAAACCAGGGCGTTTCTGGAATGGCTGACCTCTGCTGAGGCGCAGCAGCTTTATACCGAAATAAACTATGAATATCCGGTCAATCCAGATACACGCCCTAGTGCCGAGGTGGCATCCTGGGGCAGCTTTAAGATGGATGAGCTGGCCCTAGAAGAGATCGCCAGGCTTAACCCCGCTGCCCAGCGAATTATCAATATCACCGGCTGGTAGGTAGCTTTTTCTGCCAAAATTACAGGAAAGCTGGGGCGCCTTGTAAGGTCCCCCGCTTTTCTCGTTGCTATTTTTGATAAATTTGATTTACTTCTGTTTGTTTCAGCTGGTCTGGGCCTATCCAGGGCCAGGCATTCTAGGTGTGGTTAATGCGCCAAAAACTGGTCAGTGAATTTATCGGCACGCTGTTTCTGGTGGCAACCATTGTTGGTTCTGGCATTATGGCGGAACGCCTGTCTAGCGGTAATGACGGGCTGGCATTGCTGGGCAACACAGTTGCCACTGGCGCTATCCTATATGTTCTTATTACCATTTTTGCCCCTATTTCAGGGGCGCATTTTAATCCAGCGGTCAGCTTTGTGATGCGATTGCGCGGTGAGGGCAGCAAAAAGCAATTCGCCCTTTTTGTGTTTTTCCAAATCTTTGGCGGGGTTTGCGGCACCTTTCTGGCGCATATAATGTTTGACGTGCCGGTTCTGCAATTGTCAGATAATCTGCGTTCTGGCCCGCATCAATATTTATCCGAAATAGTAGCCAGCTTTGGGCTGGTACTGACCATTTTGCTAGGGGTCCGGTTTAAAGCCGATGCGGTTGCCATGCTGGTCGCGCTATATATCACCGCTGGATACTGGTTTACCGCCTCTACCAGCTTTGCCAATCCGGCGGTAACCATTGCCCGGACATTAACAGACAGTTTTTCTGGCATTTATTATGGCGATACAGGCTTTTTTATCCTGGCCCAGCTGATTGGCGGATATCTGGCGTTGCGGGTTTTTGGCTATTTAGACCTCCCTAAAGAGGCGGATAAAACCTAAAATAGGCAATATTAAAATCGTTTAAAAATAATATCTTAAGAATTTTTTGTCTTTTTTTTAATTTTTTTTCTAAAATACACTCTATTTGTGTCGTTTGCGCAATCGTAGAAAGTAATTCGAGTGGATATAGTCCAAATATGAAAACACCGCCTATCCAACCTGATATAGCTGCCGTGCCGCCAGTGCAAAAGGAGGCCATCGCGCGCCCTGATGCGCGGTTAATGCGCTTGCCAGAACGGTTGTCCGCACATATGCAAAGCCGCAGTCAGGCAGGGCAGGTATATGTCTCGGACGCGGTGATGTCACTGGATGCAGAGATGAAGTCGCTGCATATGGCGATACAATATGCCTCTAGGGCGACGTCCTTAATTCAGGAAACCGAGGAACAAACCGGAGAGCTGTTAAATCTGGTCAATCAAATCCGTTCAATGGCACGGAAAATGACGCTACCGGATATTCGTGATGCTGAACGCGAAAAAACTCAGACCCAGATGAATAAATTATGGGGAGAGGTAAATAAAATTGCCGGCGATAATGCCGCCCCCATCAGCAAAAGCGAGATTGTCCAGGCAACAGACAAGCAATCTTCTTTGTCGAGCAAGCAACAGGCATTGGCAAATCTGGATGGGGCGGCCCATCAGCTGGAGTTGCAACGCTCAGCCCTTGCAGATACTGCAAGCGGGGTTAAAGAAACAATCGATTTGCTTACCCGTTCAGGTACAGCCGCCGCTATGGGATCTGCAGATCCAGCCCTGAAAGCAACGATTGATCATGTTGAAAAATCTGCTGCTGTCATGGCTGAGCGTGCAGAAGTTACCAAAGCGGCGCAGAAAAAAGCCGCTTCTGCGCTGTTTACCCAAATTTTGCAGACTATCTAGCTTTATCTCGGCATTGACGATACATCTCATCACCTTGAACCTGTGGAAACTGCCGCCCGTGCATGCTAGGCTGGATTCACCCCCTTATTGGGCAGTTATTGGGTGTTTATGGGCAAGCGAGGTGTATATTATGCAGGGTAAATCTCTAATCATTGCGGCTGCTTTATTATCTGTGGGTGGCGCCAACTATCCTGTTTATGCCCATCAATGCCAACTGACAGGCAATGATGCACAATCTATCAGCCAGTATAATCAATGCAAAGCTGATCTGATGATAACTGGCATGCACCCGCCAGAAAAACTATCAGAAGACCAGCCAAAAGCCCAGTCAGAAGATAGCGACAGTCTATCTGCCCTAAAGGCAGAAAATAAACAGCTGCGATGGCAGCTGGATATGATTAAAAACCAC
>JBMHCK010000012.1:0-56493 GCA_049889955.1 Puniceispirillaceae bacterium (SeqCode) | reverse complement strand
CCTGTTCCTGCGGGTGCAAAAGTGCGCGGCCATTTCACCCTGAAGGCGCTGGAGACAGACAAGCCAGGAGAGGCAACCTTGTTATGGGAGGTGGTTATAGAGATAAAAGGGCAGGAAAAACCTGCCCTCTATGCCGAATGGCTGAACCGTCGCTATCTACAGGCCTAGCCAGTCTATTCTTTTGGAAAATCAGGGGGATTTTTTGGAAAGTCAGGCGGGCGCCTGTCGATAAAGGCACGGATTCCCTCGGCTGCTTCTGGCCCGCCAAGTGCCTGTGCCAGATTATCTGCCTCTGCTTCCAGCTGGTCATCAAAATCAGCGCTCTCTGCCTGGCCTAGTAGCGCCTTTGCGCGCATCATTGCATCCCTTGGCCCGGCCTCCAGCCGGTTTGCCATCTCAAACGCAGCCGCAAGGGCAGTGCCATCCTCAGCCAGATGATTGACCACACCCAGCTGATAGAGGCGTTCTGCTGTGATTTTATCACCCGTAAATAACAGCTCTGCAGCCAGCCAGCGGGGCACGCCAGCACTCAAAAATACAGTGGTTCCTGCATCAGGCGTCAAACCAATTTTGACATAGCTGGATGCCAGAAAGGCTGTTTTTGCAGCATAAATCATATCACAGGCCAGCGCGATAGCAGCGCCCGCCCCCGCGGCACCACCTTCAACCGCCGCAATGACCGGACAAGGGCAGGTGCGGATAGCCCGAACCAGATCATTCAGCCTGTCGACCAGCGTACGCCGCGCCGCATAATGACCTTGTGCACGCATCAGCAAGCCAGAAAGATCCCCCCCTGAGCAGAAAAAATCCCCTGCACCGCTAAGAACAACCGCCGCGGGTCGGCCAGTACTTTTTTCACGAAACCCTTCTAACAAGGAACATAGCTCGGAAATATATTCCATAGTAAGGGAATTGCGCGTAGCCGGATTATTATTGACCACATGGCAAACCCGCCCGTGATAGCTGATCACAATTAACGGCTCCATCTTCTACCCCCCCTTATTATTTTGCCCTTATATGCGCCAGCCAAACAGCCCCCCATACAGGCGCGATAATTTGTTACTGACACCGGCCAAAACAGATTAAAGCTTAAAATAGCTGAACCGGGCCAGGCGCGCACGAGCCAGACGATCGCAAGCCAGAAAGATAAGTAAGGGTAGAATCATCTGCATCAAAGTGGCAATACCCAGATTTTGACGCCCCGCACCCGCTGCCAAGGTCACCGCTTCGGTGGTCAAGGTCATTACCCGCCCATTGCTGGCAAAAATAGTCGGCAAATATAGTGCCGAGCTAACCGCAAACCCTACCGCAAAGGCAGTCAGGACAGGCAGGGTCATCATCGATAGTTTAATATATAAAAATCGGCGCACAGGCCCAGCCCCCAGGGTCGCGGCGATCGCCAGATAGCGCGCATCAAAACGGCGCCAGGATGGGGCAAGGGAAAGCATCACATAGGGAAAAACAAACAAACTATGCGCCCAGACAAGCGCCAGAAACAACCCGTCAAACCCCAGCCATATCAACAGAATTTGCATGCCAAATAAAAACGCAATTTGCGGCAATAATAGCGGAATATAGATCAGCCTTTCTGCATGGCGGTCCTGGGCGCCTGTTTCTGTCTGCAGCCATAACAGGGCCAGCATCACGCATATCGCCGCAGAAACCAGCCCCAAAATCAGACTGTTAACTGCTGCATTGCCAAGGCCAATATAGGCATATTCCCACGCCGCCAGCCCCCATTTATCTGGCAAGGCAGAAGGATAGCGCCACACATCCGCAAAAGCCCAAATAAGGGCGGCCAACATGCCCAGAGCTGCCAGCGCACAGGGCGAGATAGCCAGCATGAACCCAGCTTTTTTGAAGATATTCACATATCTGGATGGCAGGGAGTTAAAACGCCATCCCGCTGCGCTAAGCCGGGCAAGGCCGGCAAATACCCCCCTATCAACCGCTATCCAGATAGCACAGGCCAGAAGCGCGCAAGCCAATTGCATCACCGCCGCAGCCGCCGCCACAAATTGATAGGATAAATCCGGATCCCGAAACCAGGTCAGTATTCGTACCGCCAGAGGGGCAGGTGTTGACGGGGCCAGAATAATCGCCATATCCACCACCGATATCGAAAATACCATGACAATCAAAACTGCCAAACGCAGGCGCGCGGTTAATTGCGGTTGCACCAGATGCAGCCAGCCCGCCAGTGGCCCATAACCAAGTGTGGCGGCGGTATCCAGCAAGGGGCGCACCTTTATCTGGCTAAGCGCAGATAACCCCATCAGCAATAAAAAAGGCAATTCTTTCGCCACCAATGCCAGCACTAATACCAATCCATTTTCATCTGGTACGATATTCAGATTAGGCGGCCGGCTCCAACCTGTCAGCCATGGTGAGAATAGCCGCGAGAGCCAGCCGCTTGGCTGAAGCAGGAATAAAAACCCAACCGCTATGGTGATATGCGGCACCGAAAGCAAGGGCGAGATTAACCGGAATAAAAATCCAGCCCCGCCACGCCCATAAAAAATGGCCAGCAAAAACATCGCCAACCAAAAAGACAAAAAGGTCGAAATCAGCGCAATAGATATACTTAGCCAGAGCGAGCGGTGCAGGCCCGGCTCTGAGAAAAAATCAGCAAAGGGCTGTAAGGAAAAAGACGTTGCCCCCAAAGGTGGAAACCAGCCAATGGCTGGCAAGATAGCGCCAAGCAATCCTGCGCCTACCGGCAGCAAACATAATAACAGGATTGATAATCGTACCATCTTGCCCCTAATTGGTTATTCCAGGATATTAGCTTCCTGAATAGCGCTCAGCCCATGCACGTTCGATCACACCAACCCAGCTAGGATGCGGTTCTGGCAAGGTGCGGTTGAGATCTGCCGGGCTAAGCGTTGCCATTCCGCGCGGCAAGGCTGCAAAGGCAGCGGCATCACTGGCAGAAAGCTTTGCTATCGATAGAACGGTTGGATCGCCCCAAATCTCGGGGTTGGCTTTTCTGATCTGCGCCTCTGGCGACAGCAGAAAATTCGCAACCACCTGCGCACCTGCCGCCGCGGACGCATTGAAAGGTATGGCAACAAAATGCACATTTGCCAAAGTCCCGGACTGATGGATATAGCTACGCACACTATCTGGCAAAATTCCTTGCGATATCCCGTTAGAGAATTCTGCCGGATTAAACGCCATGGCAATCGCTAGCTCGCCATCGCCTAGCAGCTGTACCATAGCGGTGTAATTTGCAGGATAATTCTGCCCCTGACGCCACAGATGCGGGCGCGCCCTGTCGAGCCAGGCAAATAACGGGGCAAGAGCAGCTTGTGTATCTGCCTGTTCAGCCGGAGCGTTAAAAATAGATGGGTCGGGGCTTACCTCCAGCAATATCTGTTTCAGAAAGCTGGTACCGGTAAAATCAGGCGGCTGGGGAAAGGTAAAGCGGCCAGGATTTTCCTCAATCCATTTCGCTAGCGCTTGCGCCGAGCGTGGCGGCTCTGGGGCGAATTGCGTATCATATCCAAATACCAGCTGGGCCCGCCCCCAGGGCGATTCCAGCCCATCGGTTGGATTCGCAAAATCACTTATTATGGCAGGTAACGCCTCAGCATCTGTATAAGAAAAGGCTGGCAACTCAAATGCCCAGCTATCTGAGCGCAACAAGCCCTGACGCTTTAGCGAGGCAAAATTCTCGCCATTCACCCAAACCAAATCCACTGAACCGCCAGTTGTTTTACCCGCAGATTTTTCCGCCAGAATACGCGCTACGGCATCTGCGGTTTCAGTTAATTTTACATGCACCAATGTTACCCCATAGCGGGATTTAACCTGCTGGCCTGCCCAGGCGATATAGCTGTTAATCTGTGGCGATCCGCCCCAGGCATTAAAATAGACTGTCTGGCCTCTGGCCTGGCTGGTCAGCTGGTCAAATTTATCTGCCTGTGCAGCATGGCTAAACAGCCCCAACACAAGCCCCAAAAATATGGGGCGAGAGTAGAGCGTGCGAAGAAGTTTTGAAAGATGTGAAAAATAGCTCATACTGAAACGCCTTTATGGTTTGCTATCCAGGTGCAGTGTGCTCCATGCTCACTACTCTACCCTACTTAAGCCCAGCCCTCTTAAGCCCAGGCTTCTTTAACCCAGGCTTCTTTAACCCAGTCCAGTTACACTCACCCTCTTTAACCTAATTGGCTTTACCTAATCCACTTTATAGGCAAATTTTAAAAAGGAGGCTTGATGGTTATCCTATCGTAATTTCGTTAAAATAGGTTCAAGAAAACAGGTTAATTTTACCAATTTTTGCTTTTTGCCTCGTCTGTCTGTTTTGTTGCTTATACACTACCAGACAGACGAAAAAACAGGTAAATAACCGCTTGCCGGCAAACAAAAATCGATAACAGGGCTGCCATCTAGATGCTTATCCTTAAAGATACCACGCTTACCTTTCATAAAGAGCCTTTATTCGCCCCGTTAAATTTAGAGATTAAAGGTGGTGAGATTTGTGTGCTAACGGCGCCAAGCGGTGCGGGCAAATCAACCTTACTGCGGTGGGTGGCTGGCATTGCAACAGACGGGCTACAGGCAAGCGGCCACATCTGGCTGAATGAACGGCAAATCGACAGATTACCTGCGGAAAAGCGGCGTATAGGGCTGATGTTCCAACAGCCGTTATTATTTCCCCATCTAACTGTTGCCGATAATCTGGGCTTTGGCTTGCCTGCCTCTGTTAAGGGCGAGGCCCGCACAGAACAGATAGAAACCGCGCTGGCAACAGCGGGCCTGGAAGGGATGGGGATGCGCGATCCAGAAACCCTGTCTGGTGGCCAGCAAGCCCGTATTGCCCTGCTTCGAACTTTGCTGGCCCAGCCAGAGGCCCTGTTGCTGGATGAGCCTTTTTCCAGTTTGGATGACAGCCGCAGAACCCAGATTGTCGATCTGGTGCAGCGCGAGGCTAAACGCCTGAACTTGCCTGTGCTATTGGTCAGCCACGACCCGCGTGATGTGGATGCCGCAACCAATAATGTTGTCCAGCTTACCCCCGGGTAAAGAGGCAAGAGAATTGCCCTGACTAGCCTAATTGCCCAGCCTAATTACCCAGCATATCCGCTATCATCGCTGCTGATTCATCTGTGCGAGCCAGCTGCAGAAAGGCGCGGCGTTCCCGGTCATATAAGGCTTGCTCGTCACTTTCCGGTGCCTGGCCTTCATCAGCGACAATAATCGTCGCAATCGCCATCGCCACCGTTTTATTATGTGCGGTAAACATACCCTTATCCACGCCATCCTGCATAAAGCTGTCCATTTTTGCGATTAGGCTATGGCTTGCCAGCCTAACTTCCGGTTCAGTGCTAGGCTGATAGCCGGCATAGCTGTCCTGAACTTCCTGGATGGCCCGCGCCAGCAATCGGTCACGGCTCATCACGCTGATATCATGCCCGTCGCGGAAATATTCAAATTTTGCGGATAATTGCGGCGAGCTGCCGGTGCGGCCATAGCCAATTTGCATCCATGTTTTCCATGCCGCTTCGTCCCAATCCCCGGTTTTTGCATACCAGCGCAAATAGCTTTCCTTCACGCCGCCACCGCTTGGTACCAGACCAACACCAGATTCAACCAGACCCAAAACCGAATTGCTATGTACCACCAGCTTATCGCAATGCATCAGCACCTCAAAACCGCCCCCTGCGGCCAGTCCGGATGGCGCGCCAATCACGGGCACAGGGGTATATTTCAGGGCTTTTACCGCGTGCTGAAAGCGCGCCAGAAAGGCATCTACCTCGTCAAAATCACCTGCCTTTATCAAGGCCTGAAAATGGTTCAGATCAACCCCGGCGGAAAAATGCTGGGCGTCATTATGGACAATAATCCCGCGCCCATGATCGCTGGCAGCCGCCTGAACAATCTGCATAGAGTGATCATTTAGCGCATTTGCCTTGGAATGAAATTCAACCAGACGCAGATCCCCTTCCAGGCGATACAGGCTGGTTGCATCATTGCTGGTGATTACCTCGGTACTGCGCCGCATCATCGAAAACCGCATCGCCCCATCTGGCAAACATACTGGCTGATAGCCCTTATCCGCTGTTTCTATTTCCAATTGTGCGCCGGCTATCCGGTAATAGGGGGCAGTGCGGGCAGCCAGCTGGGCTGGCAAGGGCAGCTCCAGCTGCGCTGCCAGTGCCTGTATCCGCTCCAGGCCAACCGCATCGATCATCTCAAACGGGCCGCGCTGCCAGTTAAAACCCAGCTTCATTGCATCATCAATATCTTGCGGCGAGGCGGTAATCTCTGGCACCAGGCTGGCGGCATAAGATAAAATCCGCAGCAATACACGCCGCGCAAACGCACCTTCCGGGCTGTTATCTTCAAAAATCGCGTCTAGCGGCTCTGCCTGAAGGGCCTGATATTCCGCTGCCCGTATTGCGGCGGGATGCAACTGTCCAGATGCGGGTATAAAGCTGTTATCTGTTTCGCCCGTCTCGCGGCTCGCCTTGCCAATAGCCCGAACTTGCCTGCCGCTATCTGTCTCGCGGTAAAATCCGCCCTTGCCTTTATTGCCTGTATAGCCATCTGCAATCATTTGCTGGACGAGGTCCGGGGCAAACCCAACTTCGTGAAACGCATCACCTGCTGGCAAAATCGTGGCCAGAGATTTGACCACATCTGACATCAAATCAATGCCTATCAGATCATACAACCCAAAGATGCCCGTTTTTGGAATGCCCATTGGCCGGCCAATCAGCGCATCTGCATCTTCTAGGGCAATGCCGCTATTCAAGGCTTCGTGCAAGCCAACCTGCAGGGCAAACACGCCTACCCGGTTGCCAAGAAAACCTGGCGTGTCTGAACAGCGCACCACCCCTTTACCCAAAATCTGGTCATTGAACAGGGCCAATTTATCCAGAATATCTGGCGTTGTCTCAGCCCCGCTAACCAGCTCTAGCAGACGCATATAACGCACTGGATTAAAATAATGGGTAATGGCAAAGCGGGCGCAGAAATCAGAAGGCATATCTGCGGTCAGCAACGAGATTGGAATGGTGGAGGTATTAGAGGTGATTACACATGTTTTCGACACGGTATCATACAGGCGTCTATACAAGGCCTGTTTGACAGGCAATTGTTCAATCACCGCCTCGATGATCAGATCACAATCCGCCAGCTGATCAAAATCAGCCTGCATATCGCCAGTGGTAATTTTTTCAGCCAAACGCGGATGCATAAATTGTGGTGGATCTGATTTCAACAACCTGTCGATAGCCCGTTCCGCAGGCGAGGCATCCTGGGCGGTCGCTGCCGGTAAATCCAGCAGAAAAACTGGCAGACCTGCATTGGCAATTTGTGCGGCGATGCCGCTGCCCATCGTACCTGCACCAATAACCGCAATTTTTGAAAATATTTTTGATGCAGACATCTGACACCCTCATAAATCTGATGGAAATAAATCCGATAGAAATTTTACCCAGCTTTATCTTGGGGTTAAGCTGGCGATCCCAAAAATGCGTCTAGCGCTATATTCACTCCGTCCGGACTTTCAGATGGCAACATATGGCCAGCACCCGCAATTTCAACCAGCTGGCTGCCAATTATGGCCTTGGCAAGCTCGCGCCCCTTTTTAATTGGTGTCATTTTATCCGCACCAGCCAGAATAATCAGGCAAGGCTGGGTGACCTGACTGGCCGCCTTTGGCCCACCATCATAGGCATTGCACGCGCCTAAATCTGTATGCAGGCTGGTGGTATCATTACCTGCCATTAAGGCGCGGCCAAACCCCAGATGCGAGAAACCGGGCTGGGTATTATCATGGAAATGTGCGATACCGCCATGTCCCCATCCAGTCATCATCTTAATTGCAGCAGGCTGTTTGTCGCGCGAGCTAGAGACCAGATAATCATTCACAGGTATCGCCAGCGCAGTGGCTATCAGAACCAGCTTGTCCACACGCCCCGCATAGCGAGCGGCCAGCTCCAGTGCCACCAGACCCCCTTGCGAATGCCCTAATATCACTGCCTTATCAATACCCAGACTATCCATCAGGGCGATGACCCAGTCTGCCATCTCTTCAATACTGGCAAGCGGGGCCCCGTCCGAGAGGCCATGCCCTGGAAAATCCGGGGCAATGATATTAAAGCCCTGATAGGCAAAATAACGTGATTGCAAAACCCAGCTTAAGTGAGATTGCCCGCTACCATGCAGAAAAATCAGGAACGGGGCACCGTCCTGATGGGTTCTGCCGCCTGTCGAAAAATAGCTTTTCTGCTTTAGACATTCTGCATACATAAACGCCTCCTAGCCTTTGATCTTTTTGCGGGCTGCCCGAAAGCCAATTTCAAAATCAGCCTTGATATCGTCTATATCTTCCAGACCGACAGACAGGCGGATCATATCATCGCTTAGCCCGCCCTGTTTCATGGCTTCGGCGTCAATATGGGAATGGGTTGTACTGGCCGGGTGAATCACCAATGTTTTAGCATCACCCACATTTGCCAGATGCGATGCTAACTGCACTGCTTCGATAAAGGCACGGCCAGCATCACGTCCGCCCTTTACTCCAAAGCTGATGATAGAGCCGGCCCCGCGAGGCATCAGCCGCGATGCTATCTCATGGCCTGGATGGTCGGCTAAATTTGGATGGCGCACCCACGCAACATCTTCATGGGCGCTTAAAAACTCTAGCAAGGCAGCTGTATTTTCCATATGCCGCTGCATACGAAGGGGCAATGTCTCTAGCCCCTGCAACAGATGAAATGCATTTGTAGGGGACAGGCAGGGACCAAAATTATACATCGCTTCTGCGCGGAATTTTGCGGTAAAGGCTACCGGCCCATATTCCTCGTGAAAATTGATGCCATCCATTGAATAATGCGGCTGGGCAATAGTTGGGAATTTATCGTTTTGACCCCAGTCAAAATTTCCGCCATCCACAACAGCCCCGCCAATCGCCACCCCGTGACCGCCCATCCATTTGGTCAGGGAATGAATAACAATATCCACCCCTTTGGATACCGGCTTTAACAGCCATGGGGTATTAAAGGTGGCGTCAATCATCAGCGGTATACCCGCTGCATGGGCTATCTCGCTAACCGCCTCGATATCCATAATATCCAGTCCCGGATTGCCGATAACTTCGCCAAAGACCAGCTTGGTGTTTGGTTGAATAGCTGCTTTAAAGGCGTCTGGATCAGTAGCGGAAACAAAGGTCGTTTCAATCCCGAACCGCGGCAAGGTATATTTCAGCAAATTCACATTCGCGCCATAAAGCTGGGCAGAGGCAACAATATGATCCCCTGCCGAACAGAGCGTCATAATCGCAGATGAAAGCGCCGCCATCCCCGAAGCGGTAGCGGTACAGGCAGCTGCCCCTTCCAATGCCGCGACACGCTGTTCCAGCACCGCAACAGTAGGGTTGGAAATGCGCGAATATAAATGCCCCCCCACTTCCATATTATACAGCGCCGCAGCATGGCGTGTATCTTTGAACACATAAGAGGTGGTCTGGTGGATAGGCACCGCACGCGAGCCATAACGGTCATCTGGTACATGGCCAGCATGCAGGCTTAGCGTATCGAATTTATAATCATCGCTCATCAGCTTGGTCTTCTTTTTGTTGCTATATAAGGTGCTGCCAATCTGGCAAGAAATCTGTTATCTGGCAAGCCATTCAGGACGCATAGACAATACATCTGCGCCTGCATTGGATATTTTTGCTGCCAGAGCTTCAATATGCGGCAAACAGCTAGACAGGTAAATCTGGCAGGTGGCCTGTTTGGCGGCGATAAAATCTGGCGAGAAAGTTTCAGCTGCCTGTGTGCTGGCCATATGCCCTGATTTTGCCATTTGCCAGCCGCCACATAAATAGCCCAGTAGCATAAGCCAATCGACACCGCTAACCGCAGCATCGCGCGGCATATTGGCCCGCCCGCAAAGCGTATCCAACGTGGCTCTGGCGCTCGCCAACCCCTGCATCATCGGGCCTGACAGGCTGTCTGGCACATCGCGCATATCGGTTTCGATTTCTGCAAACAGCCCCTTTAGCCCAGCCCCATTATCCCGCAAGGTTTTCCGGAACAGCAAATCATTTGCCTGAATAGCGGTTGTGCCTTCATAGATAGGCAGAATTCGCGAATCGCGGAAATGCTGGGCAGCGCCTGTTTCCTCGATAAAGCCCATGCCGCCATGCACCTGAACCGCATCCGAGGTCAGGGCAACTGAACGTTCGGTCAACCAGCCCTTGATGATCGGTATCAACAAAGAGGAACGTTGTTCGTGAAAGGCTTTTTGCGCCTCGTCAGCATGATGGGCGTTATCCATCGCCGCCCCGCCAACCAGAATAAGGGCCCGCATCGCTTCGATCTCTGCCCGCATCACCGATAACAGGCGCAGCACATCAGGATGCTCGACAATTGGCGTGCCTTCTGCGCGATCAAGCGGTGCGCCTTGCACCCGGTTAGCTGCATAATCTACCGCTTGCTGATAGGCGCGTTCCGCAATAGACAGCCCCTGCAGGCCAACCGCAAAACGAGCATGGTTCATCATGCCAAACATGATTTCCAGCCCCTTATTTTCTTCGCCGACCAGATAACCGACCGCGCCGCCCTTCTCACCATATTGCAAAACCGCAGTAGGAGAGGCTTTGATACCCAGCTTTTTTTCAATCGACAGACATTTTACATCATTGCGTTCGCCCAGGCTGCCATCTTCCCTGACCAGAAATTTCGGGACAATAAAAACCGAAATACCCTTCACCCCTGCCGGGGCATCTGGTGTACGCGCCAGCACCAGATGAACGATATTTTCAGCCATATCATGCTCGCCATAGGTGATATAGATTTTCTGACCCGTAATCAGATAATGATCGCCATTTGGTATCGCCCGGCTTTTGATAGCCGCCAAATCTGTCCCTGCTTGCGGTTCGGTCAAATTCATAGTACCGGTCCAGCGCCCTTCGACCATCGGCCGCACAAAGCGTTCTTTCTGATCAGCGGTGGCGGATTTTTGCAACGCATAAATCTGGCCTTGCGTTAGTAAATGACATAGCGCAAAGCTTAGGCTGGCAGATTGCCACATCTCATTGACCGCTGCACTCACCGCCATAGGCATATGCTGGCCGCCATATTCTTCTTCGGCTTCAATCGCAGTCCATCCGCCTTCGGCCATCGCTTTATAGGCGCTGGCAAAGCCGTCTGGCGTTGTCACCTCGCCTGCCTCATTGCGGGTACATCCCTGATGATCTGCGCTGTGGTTTAACGGGGCGATAACATCTGCTGCCAGCTTTCCAGCCTCTTCCAGCACCGCATCGGCAAGTTCTGTGCTAATCTCTGAAAAAGCAGGCATAGCTGATAAATCATCCAGCCCTGCCAGATAACGTAACCCGAATTTCATATCCTCAATCGGCGGTGTGTAAGTCATGATGATCAGCCTTTAATCGTCTTATTCCCCAGAGTCCAAAATATCTAGAGTCCAAAATATCCGGGTTTTAAATAGTCCAGATTCTGAGGAAACCAATTTTCAGCAAGCAACTGGTTTATGCGTTATAAAACCGTGCCTTTAATGTCTGCAAATGTGCATCTGCCTCTATCATATGTGTGTGACGAACCGGACCAAAGCCCCGAATTTTCTCGGGCATGCTGGCCATTTCAACCGCACATTCATAATTACCCTTATTCAAGCCACTGCAGATTTCCGTCAAGAGGTTTTGATACTCTGCCAGCGCTTTTTTCTCTCGCTGGCGCTCTTGTGTATAGCCAAATATATCCAGGGCCGTACCCCGCAGGCCGCGCAAATGCCGCAAGGCCCGGAAAGCAGGCCAAATCCAGCTGCCATAAGGCGATTTACGAGGCCGGCCTGTCGCCGGGTCAATTCGTGCGAATAGTGGCGGTGCCAAGTGAACAGATAGCCGAACATCCCCTTCGAACATCTGTGCTATCTGCTGGCTGAACTGGCCATCACTATAGAGGCGGGCAATTTCATATTCATCCTTTATAGCCATCATCTTGTAAAGATATCTGGCTGCTGCCCGTGATAATTTTTGTGCTGGGTCAAAATCAGCCTTGATAATCGCTGCCAAAGCCGCCTGATATTTTGCACCATAGCCAGCGTTTTGATAGGCCGTCAGGCGAGCGGTGCGATCGGCAATCAGACCGTCCAGATTATCGAGCCTGTTTTGAGATGCGGGCAAACCGCCACCTGATTTAACCGCCAGCGCTGCCGCAACCATATCCGGGTCAACCACCCATTGCCGCCCCCATAAAAAGGCTTGTTTTGATTGTGCTACCGCAACATTATTCAGGGTGATCGCCTGTTCAATGGCCGCGGCCGAGAGGGGGATCAGACCGCGTTGAAAGGCTACGCCAAGCAGGAATAAATTCGCCGCTATCGCATCACCAAGCAGGCCAAGCGCCATTTGGGTTGCATTGACCATCAGCGCCTTGTCTTCTGCAACAACTGAGCTCAGGCGCTGGGTGATATCGGCGGTTGGCAAGCGGGCTTCGGGGTTACGGGTAAACGCCCCTGTCGGCATTTCATAGCTGTTTGCCACTACATATCCATCGCTGCGCATCAGCTTTAGGAGCGAGGCATCTGCACTGACCAGATTATCACAGCCCAGCAAGATATCTGCACTGCCCGGCCCAATACGGATAGCCGAGATATCCTCTGGATTGGCAGCCAGGCGGATATGGCTGGTTACCGCCCCCCCTTTTTGTGCCAGACCCGCCATATCGATAATACCGCACCCTTTGCCTTGCAGATGCGCAGCCATTCCCAGCAACGCGCCAATAGTGACCACACCGGTACCGCCAACACCGGTCAACACCAGGCTGACAGGTTTGCTAGGCGGGAATATAGGGGTTGGTTCAGGCAAATCGGCAGTGAGTTTTTGTGCATCAGGTTTACGCAACTTGCCGCCTTTAACGCTGACAAAGCTTGGACAGAACCCTTTAATACAGGAAAAATCCTTATTACAGGCAGATTGATCTATCTGGCGCTTGCGCCCCAATTCTGTTTCCAGTGGCAAAATAGCAACACAATTTGATTGCACCCCGCAATCACCGCATCCCTCGCACACTTCCGGGTTGATGAAAATCCGCTCATCCGGGTCAACCATCTTGCCGCGCTTGCGCCGCCGACGTTTTTCAGTTGCACAGGTCTGGTCGTAAATCAGCCCGCTAACCCCTTTCACCTCAGCCAGTTCCTTTTGCACAATTTGCAACTCGCTACGGTGGTAAAACCGCATCCCATCCGGATAGGCAGATTTATCATGGCGGGTAAGATCGTCTGTCACAAGGACCAGCGGCGTAACCCCGCTTGCCTGCATCAAATCAGCAATTTCCACAGGCGTTATCCCGCCTTCATGGGTTTGCCCGCCCGTCATGGCCACCGCATCATTATATAACACCTTATAGGTCATATTAACGCCGGCAGCGACGGCTGCACGTATTGCCATCAGGCCAGAATGATTAAAGGTGCCATCCCCAATATTCTGAAACATATGCGGGCGATGGGAAAAACACGCCTCACCAATCCAGTTCGCCCCCTCACCTCCCATATGGGTGAACCCTTCTACCTCGCGATCCATAAATTGGGCCATCCAATGGCATCCAATTCCGGCATAGCCGCGTGTTCCTTCTGGCAAGACTGTCGAGCTGTTATGTGGACAGCCAGCGCAAAAATACGGGGTGCGCGTCACCGCCATTGCGGAAAATTCACGCCGCAGGGCGGTATCAATTTCCGCCAGCTTTTCATTCAAGCGCGGGTCACGTACAGAAGCTGGGAACAAATTACCTGCAATTGCTTTGGCGACTTCGGTTGCGGTGATAGAGCCTTCTTCGGTCAATAGGCGCTGACCGTCAAGGTCCCGTTTGCCGAAAATTTGTGGCGGGCGCTCGGCATCATACAGGATTTCCTTTAGCTGGCTTTCCAGCAAGCCGCGCTTTTCCTCTACCACTAAAATGCGCTCAAGGCCGCGGGCAAAAGCTTTCAGCCCTTCTGGCTCAACTGGCCAGGACATGCCGATTTTATAAACACGAAGCCCCAGCCGCTCAGCGGCTTTTTCGTCAATCCCCAGATCAGCAAGTGCCTGTACCACATCCATATAGGCTTTGCCGGTACTGACAATACCAAAACGCGGTGTCTTGCCACCTTCCAGCGTAACCCTGTCCAGATGATTAGCGCGCACATAGGCCTTTACAGCCTGCATTTTATAGGCGTGCAGCCGTGCTTCCTGGTCATGGCGGTGATCGCCGCGCCGGATGCCAAGCCCGCCTTCCGGCATCACAAAATCATTTGGCAAATGGTTTTGAAAATTTTCCGGGGTTAAGGTAACCGAGGCCGTTGATTCAATATTATCCTTAACACATTTTATCCCGCACCACACACTGGCAAACCGCGACAAGGCCCAGCCATGCAAGCCAAAATCAACCATCTCTTCCAGATTGGCGGGGTTCAACACCGGGATCATCACATCCATCATTGCATATTCGGACTGGTGACAGACAGTAGAGCTTTCCCCGCCATGATCATCCCCCATCAGGGCCAGCACACCGCCACTTTGCGCGGTACCTGCCAGATTGGCATGGCGAAACACATCCCCGGTTCTGTCCACACCAGGACCTTTCCCATACCAAATCCCGAACACCCCGTCATATTTGCCCTCACCATAGAGATGAGCTTGCTGCGTGCCCCACAAGGCGGTTGCTGCTAAATCTTCATTCAGGGCCGGAGTAAAGGTAACATTGGCCGCTTTTAACACGCTATCCGCCTGGGCAAATTGCAGATCAATACTGCCCAAAGGAGAGCCGCGATATCCGGTAACATAGCCAGCTGTATTCAGGCCTGCGCGCCGATCAATTTCAGCCTGTAACAAACATAGCCGAACCAGCGCTTGCGTACCGCTAACAAAAACATCCGGCGTATCCAGATCATATTTATCGGCAAGGCTGACAGGGCGCAAAGCCGCCTCATCTACTAGCTGTGTTGTTTTAGTATCACCATCCATGACATTAGTTTAGCGCGAAGGACGGGCTTTCGCCAATAGTATCAAAACCGATAAGCAGGGGTTTTTTTATGATGTGATGTCCATCTGGATGGAAAACAGGTTTTTGCCATCAATTATTGGCATTTTCAAAAACAGGCCGTATGGTTATGGCTGATATACCATCAGCAACCCTGTATCGCTGACAAGGGTGAACGCCTGTAACCGGAGAGCCGCATGACCTCTGCAGAGCCAACCACCAACCAAAATGCCTTTATCCTTGAAAGCCACAAGGACGGGGTAGCCACACTAACGCTAAATCGGCCAGAGGTGCGAAACAGCCTGTCTATGGGCATGCTGGATGCGCTTCATCAGGCGATCATCCACCTGTCAGAACACGCCGATATCAAGGTCATTATTCTGGCGGCTAATGGCCCGGTATTTTGTGCAGGCCATGATTTAAAAGAGCTAACCGCCGCCCGTAGCCAGCCAGATAATGGACGGGCCTTTTTCGAAAAAACAATGATTAAATGTTCTGCTGTAATGCAGGCGATCATCGCCTGTCCAAAGCCGGTCATAGTCGCCGTGCAGGGCACCGCCACCGCTGCGGGCTGTCAATTGGTGGCAACATGCGATCTGGCAATCGCCGCAGATAGCGCAGATTTTGCAACTCCGGGCGTACATATCGGGCTGTTTTGTTCTACCCCCATGGTTGCCCTGTCGCGCAATATCGCACGCAAGAGAGCCATGCATATGTTGCTGACTGGCGAGAAGGTCAGCGCTGAACAGGCGGTGGAATGGGGCTTGTTAAATCAGGCGGTTCCAGCTGCTGAACTGGCCAGTACTGCCCGTAATTTGGCCACAAAAATTGCCAGCAAACCATCCTCAACAGTCAAGATTGGTAAAGAAGCCTTTTATCAGCAGGCAGAAATGTGCCTAAGCGATGCCTATGACCATGCCGCCGCGGTAATGACCAGCAATATGCTGGAGGCAGATGCAGAAGAAGGCATTAACGCCTTTATCGAAAAGCGGCAGCCAAACTGGCAATCCTAGCCCTGCCAGATGCCGAATTTAGGGCTTTAGCCGATAACCTGTTTTGAAAATCAACGCGATTACCCCCACAAAGATCAAGCTGAATAGCGAAATAGCTATCAGGCTGTAGGTGACCGCCACATCGGCGGTGTCAAAAAAGGCCCAGCGAAAACCAGAAACCAGATATACCACCGGATTAAACAAGGTCGCTGTCTGCCAGAAGGGAGGCAGCATATTAATAGAATAAAAACTGCCGCCTAAAAACACCAGCGGGGTGATAATAAGCGCAGGCACCAAATTCAACTGTTCGAAATTACGTGCGCAAATACCAATAATAAATCCAAGCAAACTAAAAGAAATACAGGTTAGACCCAGAAACCCGAACATCCAGACAGGATGCGCTATCTGCAAAGGCACAAACAAAAAAGAGGTCGCCAAAATAATTAGCCCGATCACCATTGATTTCGTTGCTGCCGCCCCAACATAGCCTATCAGCATTTCCAGATAGGAAATTGGCGCGGATAACGGCTCATATATGGTGCCAATAAATTTCGGAAAATAAATTCCAAATGAGGCATTGGTCACGCTCTGCATCAAAACCGTTAGCATAATGAGGCCCGGCACAATAAATGCCCCATAGGAAACCCCGTCAATTGCCACCATCCGGCTGCCAATCGCCGAACCGAACACAATGAAATACAAGGCTGTGGAAATAACTGGCGAGATAATAGATTGCAACAGCGTTCGAAAGGTGCGGGACATTTCAAAAAAATAAATCGCCTTAATCGCATGCATATTCATCTGCCTAATCCTTTAGTAAATCGACAAAGATATCTTCAAGAGAGCTTTGTGATGTCTGCAAATCGCGTAACAGCAACCCTGCTGCCGATAGATCTGCCAACAAGCCAGTAATGCCCGTGCGATCTGCCTTTGTATCATAGCTATAAATCACGCTTTGCTTGTCAGCGGACAGCCGCAACTGATAATTTGCCAGCGCATCTGGCAGGCTATCAACAGGCTGTTGCAGATGAATGGTCAATTCTTTGGTGCCCATTTGATGCATCAGCTGATCTTTATTTTCGACCAGCAAAATCCGGCCATTGGAAATCACCCCTACCCGGTCGGCCAGCGCTTCTGCTTCCTCGATATAATGGGTGGTCAGCACAATGGTTACCCCATCTGCTTTCAGCTCTTCAACCACGCGCCACATATCTTTGCGTAATTCAACATCTACCCCCGCGGTGGGCTCATCCAGAAATAATATGCGTGGCTCATGGCTCAGGGCTTTGGCGATCAAAACCCGCCTTTTCATGCCACCGGATAATTCGCGGATTGGCGTATTGCGCTTATCCCACAAAGACAGTTTTTTCAGCACGCCTTCAATATAGGGCTTATTTGGTGCAAAGCCGAACAGCCCGCGCGAGAATTGCACCGTATTAATGACTTTTTCAAACGGCTCCAGTGCGACCTCTTGCGGTACAAGTCCAACCAGCCGCCGCGCTGCACGATAGTCTGAAATAATGTCAAACCCATCTATGCTCACATGGCCTGCGCTGGGGTTTACCAGCCCGCAAATCATCGAAATAAGGGTTGTTTTGCCAGCCCCATTCGGACCTAGCAGTGCTAAAATTTCGCCTTTTCTGATTTCAAGATTAACCTCGTCAAGAGCGATATTTCCTGAGGCATAAACCTTGGAAAGGCCCTGCACCGAAATCATTTTTTCCATAAATTTATGTCCTGAAGGGCTTAATTTTATCGGGAATAGGCAACTAACAGATCAAAGAACTGCCAGTTTTTAATCCCACTCAATGCTGAAATGGGTCGCTAAATCCCGGATCTGCGCGTCTGTCATCATAGAAGGTTTCATCCCCCTAAGCAACAAACATAATTTGGCCGTTTCTTCCAGCTCCTCAATAGCATATACCGCCGCTTCCAGCTCTAGCCCGGCCACAACAGGACCATGATTGGCCAGCATGACAGCCGAACGCTTGCCGGCCAAAGAGCGAACCGCATCCCCCATGGCCGGATCGCCAGGACGGAAATAGGGTAATAATTCTACCTTGCCCAGCCGCATGACAGAATAGGCTGTTAGCGGCGGCAAAAAAGGCGTGCCTTCTTCTATCGGGGTTACCATGGACAGCGCTACGGAATGGCTGGAATGCAAATGCACCACCGCACCTGTATTTTGCCGACTATCATAAAAAGCGCTATGGAGTGACATTTCCTTGGTTGGCGCATCGCCTGCCAAATGCTGGCCTGCCGGGCTGATATGTGCAAGCTGGGCAGGATCAAGCCGGCCAAAACAGGCCCCTGTAGGGGTGACCAGCAAGCTGCCATCTTCGCATCTGACCGAAATATTGCCGCTGGCCCCGGCGGTCAGACCCCGGTCAAACATCGATTTTGCCAACAAACAGATTTGCTCGCGCTGTTTAGTATCACGCATCGGTCTATTCTCCTTTGTGGCCCTCTAGCCAGAATTATCCGCCAAACATGCCGCTGCTTTGACAAAGAAATCCTCGGCACCAAAATTACCACTTTTTAGCGCCAGCGTCAGAGAGGGGCCACCGCGCAAGGCAGGCACGCCTGGATCAATCTCAGGCCCAATAACCAGCGAGGGCAGAGCAAGCGCCTCAACCACCGCACCAGAGGTCTCTCCACCCGCAACAATAAGACGGCTGGCAAGATCAGCTACAAGGGCCGTTGCCAAGGCGCCAAAAAAGCTTTCAAACGCTTCTGCCGCCAGCGAACGGCCATGTTTTTCCTGGATGGCGCGCACCGCTTCGGGGTCAGCCGAGCTATAAATTAACGGGATCGCCTCAGGGGCATTATCCAGCGCCGCCTCAGCCCATGCCAGCGCATCGGATATGCCATATTCACCCGCGATTACCGCCTCGCTATCGAGGGCCAAAACAGGTTGACCAGCCGCTTTATGCGCCGCGATTTGCGCCCGTGTCGCCGCCGCGCAGGAGCCGCAAATTGCCACACACCTCCCGGCCTCACCCTGCCATTTCGCAGCCGCATCCTGCTTGCCTGCTATTTCCGGAAAATTCTGTGGCAGGCCAATGGCAATACCAGACCCGCCGGTGACAAGCGGTTGTGATTTCAGGGCCTGGCCAACAATCATTAAATCATCGTCTGTTATCGCATCGACGATCATATAGTTGCGGCTTGCCGCCGCTTCATCTGACATTTTCTGGCGCACCTGATCTGCGCCGGCCTGTACATCAGAAAAGCTTACATGACCAATCTCGGTTCCTGTTTGCAAGGCCAGCCATTTACGCAAATCAGATTCTGTCATCGGGTTTAACGGATGGTCTTTTAGCGGACTATCAGAGAGTAGTTGATCGCCTACAAATAGATGCCCCTGAAAAATAGAGCGGCCTGTTGTTGGAAAGGCCGGGCAGAAAATGACCTGATCTGCCTCCAGTGCCTGTGCAAGCGCCTGTGCCACCTGACCGATATTCCCATCCGGAGTAGAATCAAAAGTAGAGCAATATTTGAAAAAGAATTGCTGACATCCCTGGGCCTTTAGCCAGTCCAGCGCAGCAAGAGATTGCTCGATTGCCTCTGCCACCGGAATAGAACGCGATTTCAGGGCAATGATACCTGCTTCAACATCCGGATGTGCCGGACCATCTGGAATGCCCGAATATTGCACAACATGCATCCCTGATTTGGTAAGTGTGTTTCCAAGATCGCTAGACCCTGTAAAATCATCCCCGATACACCCAAGTAACATGCCAGCACCTTTATTAGTTTTAATTTTATTCTAGCGGTTTTTCAGCCGTGTAAGAAAATCTCTGGCCGCCGGGCTAAACTGGCTAAGATCTGTAGCCGATTGCAGGCTATTTGCCATCTGCTTGCCCAACTCTACGCCCCATTGATCAAAGCTGTTCACATCCCAGATAAAACCAGACACTACGGTAATATGTTCATATAAAGCCAGCAAGCGCCCCAACGCATAAGGGGTGGTTTTATCCCAGCTCAGCAAAATAGACGGACGATTGCCCGGAAAATGGCGATGCGGCTCGGCGATATTTTCAGACCCCAGTGCCAGGGCTTCTGCCTGTGCCACCGCATTAATCACCAGCATTTCATGGCTGTCGCGCCATTTTTTATCCGCCACCCCTTCGGCTGGCTGCATAGCCACCAAAATATCAATAGGCGTAACATCACCCCCCTGATGCAACCATTGGAAAAAACTATGCTGACTGTTGGTTCCTGGCTCTCCCCAAATTAGCGGACCAGCGGGCCGGGATAGGGGCTGTCCTTGCCGGTCAACACGCTTGCCGTTACTTTCCATTTCTAATTGCTGGGCCCAGGCAGGCAGGCGGGACAAACGCTGATCATACGGCATTAATCCATAAGAAGCCGCGTTAAGATAGCTGTGATGCCATACCCGCAACATCCCCATAATCACGCCAATATTCTGGCTGAACTCTGTCTCTCTGACATGGGTGTCCATTGCATGCGCACCGGCCAGCATTTCAGAAAAAGCCGAGCTGCCAATAGCCATCATGACCGACAGGCCAACCGCGGACCACACAGAATAGCGACCGCCCACCCCTTCGGCAAAGGAAAAAATCTGTTCTGGCAAGATACCCCAGTCACCTGCCCGCTCAGCATAGGCGGTAACCGCCGCCATCGAGCCGCTTACCTCTACGCCATGTGCCTCCAGCCACTGTTTTGCCAACGCGGCATTCGCCAGCGTCTCGGCAGTGGTAAAGGTCTTTGAGGTAACAATAAACAATGTCTTGTCTGCGTCACATTTCGCCAACACATCATGCAAATCTGTGGGACAGATATTTCCAACAAAATAACATTCAGGTCCATCATGATAGCCTGCCAGCGCCCTTGCCACCATCGCTGGACCCAAGTCAGATCCGCCAATGCCCAGATTAACAACTGCGGTAATATCCGTGTTCTGGCGCACCTTTTCAGCAAAGGCGCAAAGCTGGCTATATTCAGCAGAATGCAAACGGGCAGGGGCGCGCAAATCGCAATGCACTACTGGCCGGTCCTCTGTGACATTTACCGCAGCCCCTGAAAACATTTCTTCCAAGCGGCCCTGCAAACCGCGCGCCCGGGCCAACTCCAGCAGCAAGGACAGGCTATCCCTATCTATGGGCTGGCGTGTACAATCTGCTTGCAAATCTTCGAATCTATAAATGAAATCGGCCCGCGCTGGTGCCTGCATTAAATCTGACAGGCGGATCGTCTCAAACCTGCTTGCTGCCTTGCGCAAACTAGTGTCAATTTGGTGTTCCTGACTATCTGACATCCTTTAAATTCTCTTTATATTGTCTAACCATGCTCTTTGGCCCACTCTAGCCTTTAAACAAGGCTGGCAGCGGCGCGCGCATTTTCGGTTATTGTGGAAAAATCCTGTTCAGCGATAAGGGCTTGCGGGGCAATCCAGCTGCCCCCCAAACATGGAATATTCGCCAATGCCAGCCAGTCCGGTGCGGTCGCAAGCGTAATGCCGCCTGTTGGACAAAACTGAAATTGTGGCAGTGGGCTTGCCAGCGCCTTGATAAAGGGTAATCCACCAGCCGCGGTAGCTGGGAAAAATTTCAGCATGAAAAACCCTTTCTCGCCAAGGCGCATCACTTCTGAAACAGAACTTGCACCAGGCAGCAACGGCAAATCAACATCCGCACAGCCTTGTATCAGCGCATCTGTTGCGCCAGGGCTAACCGCAAAACACCCGCCAGCATCACGTACCTGAGCCGCATGTTCCGCGTTCAGCACTGTACCCGCCCCTACCATCAATTCTGGACAGGCGGTTGCCATTGCCTCTATCGCGGCAAGGGCCTGCGGCGTGCGCAAGGTTACTTCGGCGGTTTTAATCCCGCCTTCCAGTAACGCATTGCCTAGCGCGGGCGCATCGCTGGCTTTGTCGATAACAATTACCGGCATGACCTGGCCTGCTGCGACGATATCGTAAATATTCATTGACCTTCCCCTGTCATATGGTTGAGGACACACGCGCCCCCGCCCTGTTCTGCATCTCCGGCTTGCTGGCGCATCCCTGCCATTAATGGCCGTCCAAATCCGCCGGTGTTTAGAACAAAATCTGTCTTGACCGGCCGGGCTGTCAAATCAGCATCTACCCGCAATTCCCCTGAAACCGCATCAAGGGTGATGATATCGCCATCGGCAATTTGGGCAATCGGCCCGCCTGCCACCGCTTCGGGACATAGATGAATAGCAGCAGGCACATTTCCAGACGCACCCGACATACGGCCATCTGTTACCAGCGCAACCTTAAATCCCTTATCCTGTAGGGTAGATAGCAGCGGTGTCAAACTATGCAATTCTGGCATGCCACAGGCACGCGGGCCCTGGGCGCGCACCACAACAATACAATCTCTGTTCAGCACGCCATCGGCAAAAGCTTCTTTAACACTGGCTTCATTTTCAAACACCACCGCCGGGGCCGAGATAATATGCCGGCTTTCATCCACAGCAGAAATTTTTATCACTGCCCGACCCATATTTCCAGACAACATTTTCAAGCCGCCATTTTTGGCATGTGGGCGGCTGGCAGGGCGCAGAATATCGTCATCTGCGGATGTCTCAGCTGCCGCACGCCAGCTGATATCATTCCCCGACAAGATAGGCTCTACCGCACAATCTGCCAGATTATCCCCATAGATGGATGCCGCACTGCCATCCAGCAACCCTTCTTCCAGCAAGGTGCGCATAACAAAGCCTATACCGCCTGCGGCATGGAACTGGTTTACATCTGCCTTGCCATTAGGATAGACGCGGGCCAGAAGCGGGATAATCTCGGAAAGTTCTGCAAAATCTTCCCAACGCAAATCAATACCTGCCGCGGCTGCCATAGCTGGCAAATGCAAGGTATGATTAGTAGAACCGCCAGTTGCATGCAGACCAATAATCGCATTGATAAAAGAACGCTCATCCAGCAGCTTGCCCAACGGTCGCGGATTGTCCGAACGGCGGTTAATGGCTACCGCCTGATGCACTGTTTTTGTTGTCATAGCATGGCGCAAATCACTATGTGGATGCACAAAGGCAGAACCTGGCAAATGCAGTCCCATAATTTCCATCAGCATCTGATTGGAATTTGCTGTCCCGTAAAAGGTACAGGTACCCGCCGCATGATAGGCAGCACTTTCTGCTTTTAACAGGGCGGCACGATCAATTTCCCCTCTGGCAAAAGCTTTACGGATTTGGGCTTTTTCTGCATTGGGCAGACCTGATTCCATAGGCCCTGCTGGCACAAAAATCACCGGCAAATGACCAAAAGAAAGCGCGCCCATTACCAAGCCTGGCACAATTTTATCACATACCCCAAGGCAAAGCGCGGCATCATAAACATTATGGGACAGACCAACCGCCGTAGACATGGCAATGATATCGCGGCTCAGCAAAGACATCTCCATGCCCGGGCGCCCCTGGGTTACCCCATCACACATCGCTGGAACCCCGCCTGCAACCTGGGCAGTTGCCCCGGCTTCTCTGGCGGCAGCCCGTATCAGGGCCGGATAATTTTCAAAAGGCTGATGGGCAGATAGCATATCATTATAGGCGGTGATTACCGCAATATTTGGCTTTAGCTTTTCTGACTGGCTCAGCAATTCATCCTGATCCGGCCCTGCTGCCGCGGCGACATGGGCCATGTTGGAGCAGGCAACAGAACGCCTGTCTGAATCAGGGGCGATGTGCATTTTTTCAATATCAGCCAAATAGGCAGAACGGCTGGCAGCAGAACGCTCCCGTACCCGCTCTGTGACCTGCGCTATTTTTTTATGCAATGGCTTCATTCTATCCTCATATCAGGGTTAATCCAGATAACAGTGCTGAACAGTTTTTTTGCTTTGTGCCAGCAGCATCCCTACCGGATAGCGCTGCGGGGCCGCCGCCGCTTCTGCCTGCACTTCTGCAACCAGCGCTTTTTTCTGCTCGCCCTTAATCAGCAACAGCAACGCATGACAATTTGTCAGCATCGTCAAATTCATACTAATGCGCGGCACAAGTGGGTCGCCTTTGGCATCTGTATACAGGATTTGCGGCGGCGCGCGCAGGCTAAACGCATCTGCATTATCCAGCATATCTGGAAATAGCGACGCGATATGCCCATCTGGACCCATCCCCAGCAACACCACATCAAACGGCATTTCACGTTCCGCATCCAACTCCTGAAGGGGGATGAAAGTTGCCGCAGCCGCATTATTGATTAATAAATGTTCAGATACCAGCCTGATATTACTATGCGGGTCTTCTGCTGGCACCTGGCGGTCATCTGCCAGCGTAATACAGACCGCTTCCCATGGCAGTGTCTTTGCCGCCAAACACGAGAATATCTCCAGCGGGCTAGAACCGCCACATACAACAAGGCTGGCAGATCCACGTTTTTCAATGGCATCCATAAGGCAGGTTGCAATCGCGTCTGCAACACGCTGGCTGTTTGCGTCTGGTGATAGAATGGTCATTTTAGGGGCCTACTAATTAATGAATTTTTTTGAAAACAGATCAATCAGTATCCTGTTTTGGATCAATCCAATTCTCGGGGCTATCGCCAAATAAATTATCTTCCGGGCCAAAGGTGCCTGACCGATACAGGCTTGGCGGGGTTTGCGATGCCAGCTTTATAACCGGATCAATAAAGCTCCAGGCAGCCAACACCTCATCATGGCGCATAAATAGCGTCTGGTTCCCTCTGGCGGTATCCATCAATAATCGCTCATACGCATCTGGTAGCCGCGCATCAAAAGTATTGTCAAAAGACAAATTTAGCTCTGAGGGAAACAGGCGCATACCGCCCGGACCCGGCTCTTTTGAGATCAGCTGCAAGCGCACCCCTTCTTGAGGTTGCAATCGGATAACCAGGCGATTAGGCATATTTTCTTTGGGCTCTGCATCTCTGCCATTGGCGAAAATATCATGTGGCTTTTCTTTAAAGGTGATGATGATTTCGCTTGCGCGCATCGCCAGCTTTTTGCCGGTACGCACATAAAACGGCACCCCTGCCCAGCGCCAATTTTCGATACCCAGCTTTAACGCTACATAGGTTTCTGTATCCGAACGCTCGCCTATTTCGCCTTCATATTCCTGATATTGGCCACGCATAATATCTTCAGCTTTTAACGGCCGAAGCGCCTTTAAAACGCGCAATTTTTCGTCGCGCACCTGATTAGCATCAAAATGCGATGGCGGCTCCATCGCTACCAGACATACCAGCTGCAAGAGGTGGTTTTGCACCATATCGCGCAAGGCGCCGCTTTTATCATAATAGCTGGCGCGTTGCCCTACCCCGACAGTTTCGGCTACGGTAATCTGCACATGGTCGATAGCGTTATTATTCCACTGGCTCTCAAAAATCACATTGGCAAAGCGCAGCGCCATCAAATTCTGAACGGTCTCTTTACCCAGATAATGATCAATACGATAGATTTGATCTTCACTGAAAACAGACCGAATTTCCTGGCTGATTTTTTCTGCTGAGGCATAGTCATTGCCAAGTGGTTTTTCCACCACAACACGGCTTTGCGGCAAGGCCAGGCCTGCCTCTTTTAACAGCTGGCAACTTGGCCCGAATAACGCTGGTGCCACCGCCAGATAGTAAATCAGTGGACGGCGCGCATCTGCCTTATCTGCCAGAAAATCTGCCAGGGCTGCTGCTCCACCTCCTGAGGCAATATCCACAATTTGAATGGAGATCAGCTTGATGAACTCTTCCCAAACCGGCTCGGCATCCTGCAACCCGTCTAACGCATCTTTGCAAAACGGCTTTAACTTTTCTGCAAATTCCGACACTTCCAATGGTTTGCGAGAGGTTGCGATAAGCCGGAAATTACGGGTAATTTGACCGTCAAGATAGCGCCAGAACAAGGCTGGAAATATCTTTCTCAAGGCAAGGTCACCCGTCCCACCAAAAATCACATAATCACTATCTGGAATCGTCGCACTTTGGGGAATTTGGTCTTGCATGGCAACTGTCTAATTAATCATTGTTTAAACTGCCGCGTTTGTAGCATACCAGGCGTCAATTGTCTTGATCTAAGTAACCTGATACCCGGGAATGCCCAGTAAGTGAACAGTAAGGGGTCAGTAAGCGGTCAGTCGGTGCCGCATAGCTGAACCATAATTACACAGAAACTGAACTAGCCCAGATGAACAGGCTGGCCATGCGGTGTATGGATATAGGCATCAACCCATCTTTTTTTCATCTCCGCGATTTGCCTCGCAGAAGTGATATTTTTATCGGTAACAATAGCGCAAAGTGCTGCTAACCATGCCTGATAATAGGCCTCATCTTGGGTGCTGTCCGGCAGCAGATTTGTCTCGGTTTTCAGAGCAGCGGCAAGATACTCTGTCCATTCTGGCCAGCTGAATTGTCCGGCTCTGTGCAGGGCAAGGGTGAGAGCAAAAACCTCTGCATGCCAGGGTGCCTGAAACGGTCGGCGAGCGACCTCTGCTGCTTCTAGTATCTGTTCGGTCATGTTACAGGCTCCAGATAGCTCTCAAATAAATCCAGACAAATCTCATCATCTGGCTTTTCTGCATCAGCGAATAAATCGCCTGCCAGGAACCGAACATTATATAAATATTCCGGCGACTCACCCATAAAATGGGCATGGCTATCTGGCAGAATATGCGCCCCGTAACAGGCCAATATGCGCCCTGTTTTCAAGCTGGCATAATGCGGCAGGCGGGTATGGCCATGTGGCTGGCGGGCCACGTTTTGCGGGTCTCTGGTCTGCACCCTATCCCCTATGGAAAAGCGCGGGGAGGATGCAACAGGGCGGCGCGTTGGCCCGCCTTTTTTCAGCACCGCCTCAACCTTGGCCGCTGGAAGCGGGCGCGCCTCTATCACCGGGCTGTTTTTATCTGCGTGTCCAGAGGCCAGCTCATCACGGCTAACCAGCTGATGGTGAACCAGTAAATTAGCCAGCCCGGCCAGCCATTTTTCATAATAGCCAAAACGCTGATAATCCTTGGCTGGCAGCCTTTCACGTGCATTACGTGACGCATCTAAATTCCATTTACCCAGCGCCCCCGCCGCCAGAGTCAGCGCCAATGCACGGCCATGCCAGCCCTGCTTAAATACCGGCTCGCCACCAAAATCAGGCTGAACAGGCCCCGCTGGCTGCCCGCCCATATCATGCGGCTTCAACGGTTTATCATCAGCAAAATTATCAGCCATAACCAAGAGGGGCTTTCTTTATGCGCCAGAAGGGGGAAGGGGTGTTTGTGCATCTGTTTGCTTTTGGGGTGGCTGCGGCAAGCCTGTTCCAATCATGCTATCTCTGGTGACCCAATTTTTTAATGCTTGCAGTTCTAATCCGGCTGTTTCGGCGGGGCGTTGCGGCAGGACCAGATAGCGGATTTCAGCGGTAGAATCCCATACTCTGATATTTGTCGTTTTTGGCAGTGTCAGGCCGAACTCTGCTAGCACCGCACGCGGGGTGCGAACCGCCCGGCTACGATAGGCATCTGATTTGTACCAGGAAGGCGGTATCCCCAAAAGCGGCCATGGATAACAGCTGCATAGGGTGCATACGACCATATTATGTGTTTGCTCAGTATTCTCGACAACCACAACATGCTCGCCTTGCCGACCAGCGAGTTCCATCTCTGCCAGCACCGCTTCTGCATCCTCTAACAGCCGAGCTTTAAAGGCCGGATCCAGCCAGGCTCGGGCTACGATTTCTGCCCCTATTTGCGGGCCAATCTGATTTTGATAGACATCAATAATCGCATCCAGAGCGGCGCGATCGATCAGGCCTTTTTCGCTGAGAAGCGTTTCAAGAGCCTTTACCTGCAACTGAGGGTCAGGGGGAAGAAGGCTGTGCGGATCGTCATCATGGTGTTCATGCGGCATAAAAAAATACTGCCACAGGCACAGGCAATTGGTAAAGATAGATTAATGCCAATGCCGCGCACAAACAAATGGGCAAAAAAACATCGCTTCCAGACCCTATTTTCAGCTTGTCGCATCGCATCAGCAAGGATAGGTTTTAGTATTATGGAACAAAAACAATACAAGACCCGGATAAAAGACCAGCTTGCCGCCGCCGGTATCCGCCAGTCAGATATTGAGCTGGCAACTGAAACAAGCGAGACCTTGCTAGAATTACTGGCCGCTTATCCAATAGATGACCCGCTAACGCATCGGCAGAAAAAATCAGTAAAGGATTTGTTTGAAGATGCCGCTGCCAGCCAGCTTCGGGCACGGGACCTCTAGATATGCCCTTTTATCAATCCATAGCCGATATTCTGAGCGAAAACCGGCAAGATAAACACGCAGCCCTCTCGCGCACCAAACAGATTATCGGCGCGCTAGACGGGCTAGGCAGAGAGCTGAGCGCAACAGTTTTTCTGGATCCGGAATTTAGCGAACAGCAAGCAAGAAACCTGGATGATGCCGATACCGCTCTGCCGCTATATGGCGTGCCACTCGCCCATAAAGAGCTATATGGGCGATGTGATGAACATACTATCTGGCCGAATGAGGGGGGGTCAAAATCCTGTAAAGGGCAAATGGCCGAACAAACCGCCACCACCATTGCACAGCTTGACCAGGCCGGGGCGATAGATTGCGGGCGGCTGGTATCGGTGGAATATGCGCTGGGGGTAACTGGCCATAACGCCTATGCGGGCACGCCGAAAAACCCATGGAACCGGGATTATGTTTGTGGCGGCTCATCCTCTGGTTCTGCTGCGATTGTGGCTGCTGGTATCGTACCTGGCGCGCTGGGCAGTGACACTGGCGGTTCCATCCGCCTGCCTGCGGCAGCCTGTGGTCTGGTCGGTATTAAACCTACACAAGGGCTGGTCTCACGCGCAGGTATTTTCCCGCTTTCTGCCTCGCTGGATACCGCTGGCCCGCTGACCCGTTCAGTAGAAGATGGCGCGCGTATTTTATCCTGTATTACCGGGTTTGATGCGCGGGACGAGATGAGCCTGCATACCGCAAAAATTGATTATACCGCAGATATGGAAGGCGGGTTAGAAGGCTTGCGAATAGGCCTGCCAGAACGCTATTTTCTGGATGGCAGTGACAGTGATATTGCCGATATAATCGCTGGTGTTTTTGACAAATTGAACCAAATGGGCGCACGCGGGCACGATATCGAAATCGCCGGCATTGAAAATACCAACCCGCTGAATGTATTGCTGATTGCGACCGAGGCAACAAAAGTACATGGCGGCCAACTAGATAAAATCCATGCTGATCTAAACGCGCAAACCCTGATGCGGATTCTGACAGGCGCCTTTACCAGTGAGGCAGATTATGCCCGCCTTCTGGCCTGTCGTGCAGATTATATTGCCCGAACCCTGCCAGATTTATTTGACAAGATTGATATGTTTTTAACGCCAGTTTGGCCTTTTGCCCTGCCAACAATTGAACAAAGTGATGTGGGCAGCAATCCTGCCGCCGCTGCTTTGGTTCAAAAAATTGGGCATAATACGCGGCCAGTAAATTTTCTGGGTCTGCCGGCAATTTGCCTGCCGATTGGGCGCGATAAAAACGGCCTGCCGGTTTCGGCCCAGCTAGTTGGCAAGCCTTTTTCAGAAGCGTTGCTTATCCGCGCCGCCCGCGCTATCGAACGGGAATATCGGTTCTGGGATAGCCGGCCACCAATGCCTGAAACCGCCTGAAATTTGCCTAATTTGTTGCGGTCAGCCGTTCCAGTTTGTTAAAGGCGACCTCGCGGCTTTCGTGAAAATCAATCGTACCTTTGAACCCGCCCTTACTATCCAGCAAAAACACGGTTGCGGTATGATCAATATTATAGTCCTGATCGGTGACATTATTTTTCTGCCAGAAAATTCCCCAGGAACGCGCCAGCTCATGCACCGCCTCTGGAACCCCTGTAATGCCCGTAATGCCCTGTCCGAAATAGGGAATATAGTCCTTTAGAACCGCCACCGTATCGCGTTCGGGATCAACCGTGATAAAGAAAATATTGAAATCACCGCCTGCTACCTGTAGCTGGTCTCGCAGTAAGGTCATATCATTCAAGGTTGTTGGACAGACTTCCGGGCAATGGGTAAAACCAAAAAATACCGCTGATGGCGTCCCCTGAAACGCCTGTTCAGTTATGCTCTCACCTGTATGGCTAACCAGATTAAAGGGATTGCCAAGCTGCATCTGTGAGGCTGTTTTTTGTGGGTAAAGCTGGCGGGCCATATATTCAGACAGGCTAAAAGCACCAATAAGTACAAGACTAAATGCAATAGCTATGACGGCAATCTTTTTCATGAGTTACCCTGCTGCTAGGCTGAAATTACCGATAATATTAATGCTGATGTTTATGCGTATCAGCGGCGCCATGTGCATGACCTTTTCCGTTTGCATGACCTTTTCCGGGGTTTTCTACCACCATAAACATTACTGGCAACGCGCCACATCCATCAAACATCAACTGCGCCTTATGCATCTGTGACGGCACCAGCTGTTCGGTTAGCTGCATAAACATAATATGCAGCCCGCCCGGCTTTAGCTGTATCCTCTCGCCTGCAGCAATGGTAATGCCGTTTGGCAATGGTGCCATTTTCATCACCCCATCCTGATGTTTCATTTCATGCAGCTCGATATGCGGTGCGAAATCTGCATGTACGGATATCAGACGCTGTGCTTTATCCCCTTCATTATGGATATGCAGATAGCCGCCAGTTACCGGCGCGTTTGGCGCGGTGGCCCTGATTTCAGCCCCGGCAATATGCAGACCCTGTTGCTGGCAAGCATTATCAGCAGCAAAAGCGCTGCCAGGCAGTACAAGCATTGTAGCCAGAACGCCATACATAACTGCTAGGAAAGAGCGATGTTTCAATTTAGAGAACATAGGCATATTCATGGATAATCATACAGGATAGGTAAGGGTTAATATTTTGGCCAACACTAGCATAAACAGGATTTGGCAAATAGGAATTGTTTGCACCTGCGGCAATTTTATACAATCCTTGAGAGCAGATGTTAGCATGCGCTAACAAAATGAAAAAAGGGGGGGAGCATGTCTGCAAAGCTGTATCCAGACAGACCATCGCATCAGCATTATGATGTGGTGATTGTTGGCGGGGCGATCATTGGCTCGTCTATCGCGTGGTTTTTATCTAGCAACCCTGATTTTACCGGGTCAATTTTGGTGATAGAGCGCGACCCCAGCTATGAATTTGCCTCTACCTCTCGAACAAATTCCTGTGTGCGCCAGCAATTCTCCAGCGAGATCAATATTCGAATTTCCCAATTTACCGCTGAATATGTCAAGGATTTCAGGGCCAATATGGGCGGCGATAGCGATATCCCGCATCTGGTGCTTGATCCGTTTGGCTATTTGTATCTGGCAGATAATGAAGGTTTTGCACAAGAGCTGCGCACCAACCAGAAATTACAGGCCTCTCTGGGGGCGGGCACCAAAATTATGTCGCCAGAGGAAATCGTCGCCGCCTATCCTTTCTATTCGGTAGATGATCTTATCCTTGGCAGTCATAATTTAAAGGATGAAGGCTATTTTGAAGGCAGCACCATGTTTGAATGGTGGCGGCGTTCCGCCCGCAAAAGCGGGGCTGAATATATTCATAATGAGGCGGTTAAGGTTCATCTGAACGCAGCAGGCAGCAAAGCAGAAGCAGTGACGCTGGCAAGCGGTGAGAAAATTTCATGCGGGATTTTGGTAAATGCCGCTGGCCCGCGTGCCGCCCAATTTGCCAGCCTGGCCAATATTTCCCTCCCCATTGAACCACGCAAGCGCTTTACCTGGATTTTCTCTGCGGAAACCCCGCTGGACAGACCCCTGCCCCTGACTATTGATCCCTCTGGTATTCATCTGCGCCAATATGGCAAGAATGATTATATGGCTGGCTCGCCGCCGCTTCACGATGCCGCCGCCCCGTTTGAGGATTTTGTAGAAGATCATACGCTATGGGAGACCCATGTATGGCCATTAATTGCCGGGCGCATACAGCAATTCGAAGCCATCCGGGTTACCTCTTCCTGGGCCGGCCATTATGCCTATAATGTGCTGGATCACAATGCGATTTTAGGGCCGCATACCGAGATAGATAATTTCATTTTTGCAAATGGATTTTCCGGTCACGGGCTGCAGCAATCGCCAGCGGTAGGGCGCGGCATCTCAGAGATGATAACCTATGGGCGGTATCTCTCGCTAGATTTGTCCAGCTTTAGCTATCAACGTATTGCGGAAAATCGGCCCTTGCTGGAAACCGCTGTTATATAGGCTAGTTTGAACCATGTGCCGCCATAAAGGCGGTAACCTGCGCGCGTGTGGGAATAGGCGCGACTGCCCCATAACCCGTAGTTGATAAAGCAGCGGTCGCATTTGCATAACGTGCGGCATCAAACGGGCTGGCCCCGGCCAGAAGCTGGGCTAGAAAGGCGCCGTCAAATGTATCACCTGCCGCGGTCGCATCCACAGCCTCTACTGGAAAAGAGGGGATAATCGCCCGTTCCTGTGTGGTGGCAACAAGCGTGCCTTTTGCCCCCAAAGTAAGGGCAACCACAGATACCCCCAACTGCAAATAAAAATCAGCAATATCATCGGGGGCGGTAAGGCCGGTTAGCTGGGCGGCATCATCCAGACCTGGCAAGGCAATATCACATTTTGCAATCGTTTCATGAATGGTTTGGCGTGCCAGCTCCAACGGCCATAAGCCCAGCCGCAGATTAGTATCATAACTGACCTGACCGCCAGCTGATTTTACCGCTTCAATAGCCGCCAGCACCGCCGAGCTGGCAGAAGGGGATATAGCTTGGGAAATCCCGGATACATGCAGCATCGCTACAGGCGCAAGATGCGCTGGCTGGACATCTTCTGCCCTCATTTGTGCCGCTGCGCTCATCTTGCGATAATAGCTGAAATGATGACCATCCTTGTCATGGGTGACAAAATAAATGCCGGTTTGGGCATCCTCACAACGTTTTACCAGCCCGGTTTCAATGCCCTCTCCCTGCCAGAGAGTGATAAGACCATCCCCCGCAGGATCCTTGCCAATATGGGTAAATATGCCTGCCCGCGCGCCCTGCCGTGCTGCCGAAATAGCCGCGTTTGAGGTATCACCGCCAAACCCTTGCAGATAGCGGCCATCTGGCTGTTGATTATATTCGGCCATTGGCTCGCCCATACATAACAGCAAGGGCCGTTCTTTTTTTGCGGGTTGCGTCATGCGTCTATCTGATAGCCTGCATCGGTTAAAATTTGCGTTAGTGTTTGATGGCCAAGCTGGGCCATCGCCAATGGCGGGTTCTGTTTTGGATCCTGTTCTGCCTCTACAACAAACCAGCCTTCATAGTGATAGGACGCCAGGCTTCGGACAATAGTACCAAAATCAATATCTCCATCGCCAGGAACAGTAAAGACACCTTTTACAACCGCATCCAGAAAACTTTCCTGTGATTTATCGACACCAGCCATCACCGCATGGCGAACATCCTTGGTATGAACATGGCTGATCCGTTTATGATGATTATCTATTACCCGCAGATTGTCCCCGCCTGCAAAGGCCATATGACCTGCATCAAATAAGAGCGGGATAGAAGAATGTTTCATCAACCCATCCAGCTCTGCTTCATTTTCAATCACCGCGCCCATATGATGATGATAGGAAAGCGGCATACCCTGTTTTTCACAATATTCTGCAAAATCTGAAACCTTGCGGCCATAAACCGCCATCTCGGCTTCGCTAATCACGGGTTTTTGCATCAGCGTTTTATCGCGCTTGCTTTGCACCGAGCCAGAGACTTCGCCATAAACCAGACAAGGGGCATTTGCCGCTTTAAAAAATTGTAGCTGCTCTTCTACCCGTTCTTTTTCCAGCTCCAAATCACCGGTCAGCAGATCACCCGAAAACCAGCCGCCACAAACCTGTATATTATGCTTGTCCAAAATAGGGCCAAGCTCTGTCATATTCATTGGAAAACGCTGGCCTGTTTCCATACCTGTAAATCCGGCAAGAGACGCCTGCCGCAAGGCCTCGTCAAGGCTGACATCATCAGAAAGATTCACATCATCATCATTCCACCATGCAATAGGGGAAATACCGAGCTTTGCATGCAACATACTTAAATACCCTGTCTTTGTTTTTTTCTAAATTCTTCCTGAGCTGCCCGTGCTTTTCGAACGCCCTCACGCTCTGAGACTTCTGGCACGCCTACATACCAGTCTGCCCCGCCAGGTGTCCATTTATAGGCATCTGTTTGCAAGGTCAGGACGGTTGTTCTATCGGTTGTTTGCGCCCATGCCATAGCCTCTTCCAAATCAGACAGCCCCTCGCAATGTCTGGCATAGGCGCCCATTGCTGTGGCATGTGCAGCAAAATCAACATGCGGGATATTATCTTTATCTGCCACGCGGCAATCGGCCAACAGATTATTAAATCCAGCCCCGCCCATATTGGTTTGCAACCGATTAATGACCGCAAAGCCGCCATTATCACACACCACCACAATCATCTTGTGCCCGGATAAAACAGATGAATAAATATCTGAATTCATCATCATATATGAACCATCGCCAACCAGAACAATCGGCACGCCATTACCTTGTTTGGCAATCGCATGTCCCCAGCCGCCAGCTAGCTCATATCCCATACAGGAAAAACCAAACTCACAATCAAAGCTATAGGAGGATTTACACCGCCAGTTTTTAATCGTCTCGCCAGGCAATCCACCAGCAGCGGTTACCATGATATCCTCTGGCTTTGCGTGTTTATTGACCAGACCAACCACTTGGGCATAGCTTGGAAATTCAGCATTTGTCGGGGCTTGGCCTGCATCTATTTCGGCATTCCAATCTGCATAAAGCGCTTGTGCCTTTTGCATGCGCGCCGGCGGGCATGACCAATCCCCCAGCGCGGCAGAAATTTCCTGTATCGTCACCAGCGCATCCCCGACCACCGCAACAGACCGATGTTTACCAGCATCAAACCGGGCGGCATTAATATTGATAAAGCGGGCATTACGGGCAAAGCCTGTCCAGGAACCGGTTGTAAAATCCTGTAGTCTGGTGCCTATGGCAATCACAACATCCGCAGTTTCAGCCAGTTCTTTTGCCGCATCTGTTCCCTCGATACCCATCGCGCCAACATATGCCGGATGGTCATGCACAACCCCACCCTTGCCAGCAATGGTCTCTGCCATTGGGATACCGCGCGCGACAGCGAAATCTGCCAGTACCGCCTCGGCACCGGAATAGCGCACCCCCCCGCCAGCTAGAATCAATGGATTTCTGGCTGTCTTTAACAGTGCAACCGCTTCTTCTATCTGATCAGCAGAGGCACGTGGACGCGCAATCTGCCATGTTTTTTCAGCAAAGAATTCGGCTGGATAATCATAGGCAATTTCCTGAATATCCTGTGGCAAGCCAAGAAATGCCGGCCCACAATCAGCTGGATCAAGCATGGTTGCCACCGCTTGTGGCAGCGAGGCTATAATTTGTGCGGGATGGGTAATGCGATCCCAGAAACGCGATACCGCTCGAAAGCTGTCATTCACCGTCGTAGAAGGGGTGCCAAAATGTTCAACCTGTTGCAAAACCGGATCTGGCAGACGATTGGTAAAGGTATCCCCACATAGGAACAGAACTGGAAGCCTGTTTGAATGTGCCACCGCCGCCGCCGTTACCATGTTGGTTGCCCCTGGCCCAACAGAGCTGGTAGCGATCATAATCTGGCGCCGTTTTTTAGCTTTAGCATAAGCAATAGCGGCCAAGGCCATGGATTGCTCATTCTGGCCACGCCAGGTTGGCAGCCTGTCTTGCACCTGTTCTAGCGCCTCGGCAAGACAGGTTACATTGCCATGCCCAAAAATACCAAAGCTGCCAGCAAAAAGTGGCACCCGCACCCCGTCAATTTCTGTATATTGATTAACAAGGTAACGAACGATAGCCTGTGCCATCGTCAGGCGTAATGTCGGATTTTCCATAGCGATGCCTCATTTTGTTTTCTTATGTCAGCTATGCTAGTTTAGAAGATAGGTCCTTTGGGAAGCAATGTTTTTATGCCAAACAGCACTATCTAAATGGCCTGTAAAAACCCAAAGATTACCATCGACACAACCACAGACAGAAATGGTTAAATGAGCAAGATTAATGTTGGCCTGATCGGTACAGGTTTTATGGGAAAGGCCCATGTTTTTGGCTTTGCTACCGCCCAGCGCGTATTCGATTTGCCCGTTGATTTTCATATGGAAATGGTTGCAGATGCCAGCCAGGAGCTGGCAAGTGCGGCTGGCAAGGCGCTGGGCTTTTCCAGGCATACTGCAGACTGGCGCGATATCGTAAATGACCCCGATATCGACCTTGTCAATATCACCGCTCCAAACGCCTTGCACAAGGAAATAGCCTTGGCAGCGATTGCCACTGGCAAACATGTTTATTGTGAAAAGCCGTTGGCCCCCAGCGTTCCAGATGCGCTGGAAATGACACACGCTGCCGAGCGTGCCGGCATTAAAACACAAGTTGGATTTAACTATTTAACAAACCCGATGTTTCAGCTGGCCAAGGAAATGATAGAGGCAGGCGAGCTAGGCGAGATTTATGCCTATCGGGGGGTACATGCAGAAGATTATATGGCCAGCCCCAACGCCCCGATATCGTTTCGGCATGACAAGATAGGCGGCGGCGCGCTAGCAGATATCGGTAGCCATGCGCTGGCCACAGCCCAGTTTTTGCTAGGACCGATATCGCAGGTATCTGGAAATTCAAAAACCCTGATCCCGCAACGCCCGGATGCCGCCGGCATGCTGAACCGCGTAGAGGTAGATGATATCACCCATATATTGATAGAATTTGCGAGCGGCGTTACCGGCTCGGTAGAGGCCAATTGGTGTGCCACTGGCCGCACCATGCAGCATGATTTCGAAATTTATGGCTCGCGGGGCGCCTTGTTCTTTTCGCAGGAAAGATTAAATGAGCTGCATTTTTATGATGCACAGCAACCACAAGGCAGGCGCGGTTTCAGGCGAATTGAAGCAGGGCCTGACCATGCCCCCTATGGGCGTTTCTGTGTCGCAGCAGGTCATCAAATTGGCTTTAATGATCTAAAGGCGATTGAAATAGCCAAATTCGCCGACGCGATAGCTGGCAACACATCAGAGCCGTTTAATTTTCGGGCAGGTTATCAGATTCAGCATCTGGTTGAGACTATCGCGAAATCTGCGCAGCAAAGATGTTGGCTGAACATATAAAATTAGGGCTAGTCGCCAAAACAGGCGGCTAGATCGCCAGCTCTTTGGCCAAATCGCCAATTTTTGCCCCGCCAGCCATCAGACGCTTGATATCATCCCCTTCAAGGTCTTTGGCAACACCCTCACCAATGACCTCTCCCAGAGATAAAAAGGTAAACCGGTCAGCAATCAATCTGGCGTGAATTTCATTATGGGTGATAAGAATGATGGCGATGTTACCTAACTGCTGAACCCGCCGAATTGTCTTTAGGACTTCCATTTGCTGTTTCTGACCAAGGGCTGAAGTTGGTTCATCCAGAATCAACACTTTTGCCCCAAAATAAATCGCCCGGGCAATCGCCAGAGTCTGACGCTGACCACCAGACATAGTGCCAACCGCCTGTTCGGGATCGCTTATGGTAATGCCGATTTTCTTCATCTCTTGCATCGCGATTTGATGCATCTCATCCATTTTTAACAGGCCAAATGGGCTTTTAAACCGGGTTAGCTCGCGCCCCAGAAAAAAGTTGCGTGTCACAGAGGTGAGCGGATTCAGTGCCAAATCCTGATAGACAGTACCGATACCGGCATCTGTAGCGTTACGCGGTGAGGCAAAAGAAACCACCTGACCCTCGACCGCAATCTCGCCGCTGCTGGGCGGAAACACGCCAGACAGAATTTTAATCAGCGTTGATTTACCTGCCCCATTATCCCCAAGCAAGGCATGCACCTCACCTGAATAAACCTTTAGAGACACGCCGTTCAGCGCGGTAAAGCTTCCGAATTTTTTGACCAGATTACGTGTTTCAATAAGCGGTGTTGTAGCAGCAGCAGACATCGTTATATCGTCCCCATAATGCGTTTTCGGATATTCTCGTTCAGCAAGGCAGACGCCACAATTACCAATCCCAAAAAGACGCGGTAGAAAGAGCCATCAATTCCCGGAATATAGAAAAAGGCTTCTTTGGCGATGCCGAAAATAAACGCGCCAATAATAATGCCCATAACCGTGCCAAAGCCGCCGGTCATAACAATCCCGCCAATAACCGCCGCCGCGATCGCTTCCAATTCTTTCAGATTACCTTTGGCGGCATCTGCGGTGTTTACTTCAAATACCTGACAGGTGGCGAACACGGTCGCGCAAAAGGCAGAAAATATAAACAAGGATATTTTTACCTTGTCCGTTGGCACCCCATTCGCCTTGGCTGCGTTTAAATTACCACCTGTTGAATAAATCCAGTTCCCTGCCTGAGTCTTGCTGAGCATGATGTAGCAAAGCAAGGATAACAATACCCATATCATCACACAGGAATACAGGCCTGGCGCAAATTGGTTACCAAAATTATTGGTGTTCCAATCCACCGGAAAATACAGCCAATCAAAGATAGGTTCCAAAATATCGCCGCCAAAGAAATTCGCAACCGGGCGCGCCGAGGCAATAGTATCTATATAGGCTCTGGCGATATCTGTATCAGTTACGGTTTTTGGTACCACCGGATCGATTTTAAAATTCGCAATTTTATCCTGGATAGTATTAGCCATATATTCATTACCAGAGGCAATGGCATTTTCCAGCGCCCGCTCTAGCGGCTTCACCCCTTTTGCCAGCAAAATATCTGTCTTCGCTTCAGCTACTCGGTTATAGGTATATTCCAGCTTTTCTGTAATCGAAGCGATGGTATCGGCAGGCAGGCTATCAGCAATAGATTTTAATTCCGCTTCTGGCAACGCTTTGGCCGCATCGCGTTCCATCTCGCCATAGCCGGGCAAATCGATAATATTTTTGATATCCGGGATTTCGGTAACGGTTGTCGCGCCCTTGGTCTGGTCAGCCCGGTGATTGAACGAACGCAAGGATACCTCTGTCAGGCCACGCAAAAAGAACAAGCCGCCAAGCGTAACAATAAAAGACGGCAAGCCAGACTTCACCACGATATATCCCTGTAGCCAGCCAAAAAACAGCGTGAAGCAAAGGGTAATGCCAATCGCCGTCAATGCCGAAACATCCGATATATGAATAACAGTAAAAAATTCGATATGCACGCCGCCATCAAAAGACAGATAGGGAACAACAATAGAAAATCCCCAGCGTAATATCATCGCCATACACGCGCCAGCGAACCCGATCATAGAGCCGATAGACAAATCAAACTCGCCCGCAATTATCAGCAAGCCCGCGCCAAGCGCAATGATGCCAAGCTGTGATATCACCCGCAAATTATTACGAATACCAAGCGCATTAAACCCTTCGCCAGCAAATGGATTCAACGAAAACTCGCCGGTAGGAATGGAAAAATATCCCAGCATGCCAAATAGCAGCAACATCACCCCTATCGGGCCAATCTCGGGCCGGGACAAAAGCCCGCTCAGCCAGCTTTTCGCCTCATGACGATCTGATTCTTGTCGTGTGCTCGCAGTACTATTCATTTTATGCCTACTTATTAACAAAGGGCAGGGAGCCCGGGAATCGGGCTACCTGCTAAAGTTTTTTGGTTATGGTGTGATTTATCTGTCGACGCCAGCAAGAGCGGCAACAGAAGACGCGTTTGACTTGTCCACAAAACCCGGGCCAGACGGAATATTCGCCCCTGGCAGCAGACCTGCGCCATTATTATATAGATGCAGTACAACAACTGGCATGTAACCTTGCAGACGCTGCTGCTGGTCAATAGTGAACGCCACCTTATCTGCATTGATCATATCCATCACTTCCGGGCTAAGATCAAAGCATGAATGGTGGACAGACATGCCCAGCTCATCAATCGCCTTTTGAACACCAGCACATACATGCGGGCCAACAGACAGAACCGCATCTACATCTGGATTAGCCTGCAGACCTGCTGCAGCACGTGTCGGGATAGTGGCCGGGTCGTTTGAGCTGTCTACCAATTTAATCGGCACAGACTCACCATAGCCATTACAGCGGTCATTCAATGCAGTGTTATAGGCTTCCTGAATCATGCACAAACCCTTTGTTGCACCCTCAGACTTGGCCCGATTGCCTGCGGCCTGACCGGCCAGATATTCTGGCTGACCAACATGCATCAGCGCCCCAACTTCCTTGGATGATTCCAGACCTGAATTCATGGTAATCACAGGAATACCAGCGGCAACCGCATCTTTAATCGCCTGACCAAGCGCGGCTGGATCTGGCAAAGAGATAACCATACCATCTGGCTGGGTTGCAGCAGCGGCGGCAATTGACTTTGCCATATCGCCCATATCGCCTGAAGGGTTGAAGATATATTCAAAAGCAGCACCGACATGACGTGCAGCATCTTCACCACCTTTTTGAACCACAGGCCAGAACGGATCTTTACCCTCACCATGCGTAACCATGACATAACGTTCTGCCTGTGCAGCCCCGCTCATCATTACCATTGCAGCTGTTGCTGCTAACAATATTTTTTTCATTTTTTTCCTCCACTTTTAAGCCTTAACTGGATAGCTAAAACTTTTTATCCATTACGATAGACAGCGCAAATAATTTAAGTAAAGTGTTTTTTTGACGCTTTTTTTGCCTATTTTCCGAGAGAAAATCTTGCTCTTCTGGCGGTGAGGGCGTGAAAAAAAATTTTGTTTTCACGAATCTCTTAACATGAGATTTCTAAAAATCATTGTAAATATGGAAAATAATTGGCTTCTATAAAGAACTAGGTCCAGTAGGTAGCAGGAGAAAAATATGAAAGAAATAGGCATTGGTGTTATCGGCACTGGTTTTATGGGAAAGGCACATTCTATCGCCTATAGTGCATCTGCGTCTGTTTTTGGGACTGGTTTGCGCCCAAGACTGGAAGTGGTTTGCGATCTGAGTCCCGAACGCGCGCAGACCAGAGCGACTGATTTAGGCTTTTCCCGCTATAGCTCGGACTGGCGCGAGGTGGTAAATGATCCGGCGGTCGAGTTGATATCTGTATGCACGCCAAACGACACCCATGCCGAAATTTCAATCGCGGCCCTAAAGGCCGGCAAACATGTCTGGTGTGAAAAGCCAATGTCCACCTCGCTGGCAGATTCCACCGCCATGCGCGATATGGCTGCCAGCAGTACGGCCAAGACCATTATTGGCTATAATTACACCAAGAATCCAGCCGTCACCCATGCCCGCCGCCTGATAGAAGAAGGGCGGATTGGCCGCGTTTCCGGATTTTTCTGCCGCTATGATGTGGATAATGAAGCTGATGGCAACCGGCCCTGGTCCTGGCGTATGTCGCGCGATAAATCCGGCACAGGCGCAAATGGCGATGTGTTATCGCATGTGATTTCTGTAGGGCATTATCTAACCGGTTCGGTGATCAATAAGGTAGTAGGCGATATCGCTATTATTCACCCCGAACGCGCGGATGAATCTAATCCGGCCACGCAAAAAACAGTTGATAATGATGATATGGTGTCTGCCCTGGTCAGTTTTGAAAATGGGGTAAAGGGCCATATTGGGGCCAGCCGCGTAACCTGGGGGCGTAAATGCGGCTTGCGCTGGGAAGTACATGGCACAGAAGGCACTATCTTGTATGATCAGGAAAGGCTGAACGAGCTAAAGCTGTTTACCCGTGATGCTGATCCGGCCACAGATGGGTTCAGAACCATTTTAACAGGCCCGCATCACCCGCCTTATTCTGCTTTCCTGCCAAATGGTGGCCACAGCCTTGGCTATATGGATGTCAAAATTTGTGAGCTACATGAGCTGCTAACGGCAATCGAAAGTGATATGCCTGTCTGGCCAAATTTTGAGGATGGGCTGGCGATTGAAAATGTGATGGATGCGGTAGATAGATCTGCTCTGTCCGGACAATGGGTTGACGTTGGGAAATAGGAAAAAGAACTGGCCAATGAACAAGATTGATCACACACAAACGACCGTGCTGATTACTGGCGGCACACAAGGGCTGGGATTTGCCGTAGCCCAGGAGATGCTAGCCGCCGGATGTCGCCAATTTGTGCTGGCAGGCCGTTCCAAAGAAAAAGGGGCCGCTGCCCAATCGCAGTTGGAAACAGAAGGGGCAAAGGTCGTTTTCCATCCCTGTGATATCACCAACCTGCAAGAATGTGAGGCCTTATTAGCCGCCACCCATAACCGTTTTGGGGCAATTAACGCGCTATTGAATTCTGCGGCATTAACCACCAGAGGCACCATACTGGACAGCTCGCTTGAGCTATTTGATGCCCATATAAACACAAATCTGCGCGCGCCCTTTTTTCTGATGCAAGGGGTGGCTAATCGCCTGATTGCTGAAAATAGGGCCGGTAGTATGGTAAATATATTATCTGTTTCTGCCTATGTTGGACAAAGCTTTCTTGCGCCTTATGCAGCATCCAAAGGCGGGCTGATCAGCCTGACGAAAAACGCTGCCAACATGTTGCGGCATCACAAAATCAGGGTAAATGGTGTTGCCCCTGGTTGGATGGATACGCCTGGCGAGGATGAGATTCAAAAACGCTTCCACGGTGCAGAGGATAACTGGCGCGAGGAAGCTGCCAAGAGCTTGCCCCTTGGCCAGCTGGTAGACCCGAAACAACTGGCCCCGCTAATCAGCTATCTGCTCTCGCCTTCCTCCGGGGTTATTACCGGCTCTATCATTGATTACGACCAGCAAATCGTAGGCGCTCTACCTGAATAATTAGCCAGAATAATTAGGCGCATTTTCAGGCGATTATCACCCAAGCTGAATGATTGAACCGCTAATAGCTGATTCCTGGGCGGCATCCGCAATTTGCAAAGCGTTCAGCCCATCGCGGCCAGATGGAGAGGGCGCCGTGCCTTTTTGTACAGCCTGAACAAAGCTGGTGATTTCGGCGGCATAGGCCTGTGCGTAGCGAGTCATGAAAAAATCATGCAAAGGCGGTTTGTGAAAGCCTGTATCATCTGCAATCTCGATGGCAAAGGGGCGCTGATTTTCAGCTGCAATCATCCCCTTACTGCCATGCACCTCTACGCGTTGATCATAGCCATAGCTGGCCCGCCGCGAATTGGTAATCACCGCTTGCTTGCCAGAGGCGGTTACCAGAATAACACTCGCTGTATCAAAATCGCCAAGACTGCCAATTTCCTGATCGGTCAGTACCGAGCCACTAGCCTGAACCGATATTGGCATCTCGCCCAGCAGATGCACCGCCATATCAAAATCATGGATAGTCATATCCCGAAAAATGCCGCCTGATTTTTGAATATAGGATGCAGGCGGCGGCGCTGGATCGCGCGAGGTGATCACCACCATTTCAGGCGTGCCAATCCGGCCTTGCTGAACCGCCTGATACAGCGCATCAAAATGCGGATCAAATCGGCGGTTAAAGCCGATCATTAAAAAACCCTTATGTGCCTGTACAACTTCCAGACAGGCCTGTACCCGCGCGCTGTCCAGATCAATTGGTTTTTCACAAAATACCGCTTTGCCAGCGATAACAAATTTTTCAATTTGTTCTGCATGTAAATCGGTAGGCGTGCAAATCAGCACCGCATCAATATCCGGGTTATCCGCAATCTCGTCCAGACTGGCGGTCTGGCAGTGATGCTGATCAGCGATAGCGCGGGCGGCCTCAGCACTTACATCAGATACCGCCACCAATTCAGCACCGGCAGTTTGGGCTACCGCACGGCTATGGGCCTGACCAATCCGGCCCGCCCCCAACAAGGCAATCCTAAGGGCCATTACACCCAGCCCCCATCAACAATATAGCTCTGGTTTGAACAGGCCCCGGCCTCATCCGACGCCATAAATAGTACAAAACGCGCAATATCATCTGGTACCAATTTCCGCTTGATACATTGACGTTGCATCAGCTCTTTTTCGCTTTCTTCTGTCAGCCACATATCTATTTGGCGCTGCGTCATAATCCAGCCTGGAATAACAGAATTCACCCGGATATTTTTATCGCCCAGATCACGTGCCAGCCCTCTGGTTAATCCCTGAACCGCTGATTTAGCTGTGGTATAGCAGGGCATGCCACCCTGACCGATAATCCAGCTGGTCGAACCCATATTCACAATCGAACCGCCGCCAGCTTCGGCCATTTCATCCATCACAGCTTGCGCGGCAAAAAACTGATGCTTGATATTGGTAGCGATACGCTCGTCCCAATATTCAGGTGTTACGCTTTCAATAGAATGACGATCATCACGCGCCGCATTATTAATCAAAATCGTAATTGGCCCTAGCGCCACGCTCACCCCTTTTATAGATGCACGCAACGCTTCAATGTCGCGGATATCACAATATTCAAAATGCAGGTTAGGGCTGTTAATGTCCGCCATCAATGCCTCAGCTGCACTGCGATCATAATCCAGGAAACCCACTCTGGCCCCCTGGGCAATAAAGGCGCTGGTCAGGCTAGCCCCAATACCGGCCGCGCCGCCAGTTATCAAAACGGTTCGATCTTTTAATGACGGGTATTGTGCGTGGGTGCTCATCGGCTAACCCTCCCTCAATCGTTATTTTGCTCTTTTATAAGGCTTAAAGCAGATAGGAAAAATGTCAAATCCGTATTAATTCACCCTAATCCATATTGCATTTTCCAGGATAGAATCTAGGCTTTTAAACTCTCTGTCCTGATAAGAGCGAGGCATATTATGAAGTGGGAAATCGCGTTTGATGTTCGAAACGAGCTAGGCGAGGGCCCGGTTTATGATGAGCTGCGGGACGAGCTTATCTGGTTTGATATTCTTGGCCAAAAATTATTTATCGCCTCTCTAACAGGCCAGAAAACAAACAGGCAGATAAGCGAATATCACTTTGATGAACCTGTTTCCGCTGCATTTCTCGGCAAGGATGGCGCGCTGTTCATAGCCGGAGCAAGCGGTCTTTATCAACTGGACAGGGTGAGCGGTAACACCATATTACACCAACCAATAGAAGCTGATAACCCGGCCACCAGAGCGAATGACAGCCGTACCGCGCCTGGCGGGGCTATCTGGTTTGGCACGATGGGGCGCAAGCTGGAGGCGGGTGCGGGGGCTATCTATCATCTAAAGCCGGGTAAAAACAGCCTAGATATGCAAATTCTATTTCCAAATATATCTATTCCCAATGCCACCTGTTTTTCTGCAGATGGCCGAATTGCCTATTTTTGTGATACGCCAAAACAGCAAATCCTGTCGCTTTCTATCGATCCGGAAACTGGATTGCCGCTAGGCAAGCCATCGCTATTTGTTGATCTGGCTCCGGAAAATTTAAATCCGGATGGCGCGGTCATAGATGAAGAGGGCTGTTTATGGAATGCCCAATGGGGGGCAGGCCGGGTTGCCTGTTACGGGCCAGATGGTAAATTTCGGCGGTCAATAGAACTGCCAGCCAGCCAAATCACCTGTCCCTGTTTTGGCGGAACAAACCTAAAGACCTTGTTTATAACCTCTGCCTATGAAGGGCTGGATCGCCAGAAAGAACCTTTGGCAGGCGCTGTTTTTGCGATTGAAATGGAGGTTGCTGGCCTGCCAGAACGACGTGTAAATCTGTAAAAAAATTCACCTAATGTTTATGACGTTTCTTCTGGCCTGCGAAGTGTTTAATGCGGGCTTACCCCCTCAGCAGCAGGCAATTTTTTATCCAGAATATGTGCCGCCCCTTTCTCGCCAATCATCAATGCCCCGGCATTCAAATTGGACGACAGCATGGTCGGCATGATAGAGGCATCAACCACCCGCAAGCCTTCAAGCCCATAGACCTTTAAATCGGTATCTACCACAGCAGTAGGATCGCTTTGTGGACCCATCCGGCAAGTACCCATCATGTGATAGGTACTGGTGCCGCGTTCCCGGGCTATCTGTAACAGCTCATCATCATTTTGGATATGCTCACCTGGATAAGCCTCGTAATCCATATAAGGGGCCAGCTGCTTTGAATGCATCAATTTCCTGGTGAGTTTCATCGCTGCCAGAACTACCCGCCTGTCTTCTTCATTATCCAGATAATTTGGCTGAATAATCGGTGCGGCAAAGGGATCTGCAGATGTGGTGCGCACATACCCCAGCGATTCGGGGCGTTGTTGCCAGCCCGCAACGGTAAAGCCTGGCTCGTCATCCAGCTGGGACTGCACCCCCTCCTTATAGCTGGCCGGGGCAAAGGTGAGCTGCAAATCATGATTGCGAACCCGCTCATCCGAATGCCAAAAACAATAGACCAGAGTTGGGCCTAGTCCAACAATAGATGGCCTGCCCATAAAATATTTACCGATTTCCCGCAGTAATTTCGGGCCACGCGACATCTCGTTAATGGTGCCAATATTTTTGGCCCGAGCCGTGAAACGCGGAGCAAAGTGATCGCGCAGATTCTCGCCAACACCGGGCAAATGATGCACAAGCTCGATGCCAAGCTCTCGCAGCTTTTGGGCATCCCCTACACCAGATAGCTGTAGCAAATGAGGGGAATTTATCACCCCGGAGGCCACTATCACCTCGCGCCCGGCCAGCACATCTGTTTCCGGGCCGCCGCGCCCACCCTTGGCATATCGCACCCCGACCGCCCGCTTGCCCTCAAACAATATTTTTGTGGTATGGGCATGGGTAAGTATTTTTAAATTAGGGCGTGATTTGGCCGGATTTAGAAAGGCGCGTGCCGCACTGACACGCCGCCGCCCCAAGGTGGTGCGCTGGACATAGGAAACGCCTTCCTGGCTGCGGCCATTATAATCTGCATTGCGCGGCATGCCCATATCTACCGCTGCTTCAACAAAGGCATCACATAAAGGGTGCCGCCATTCAAGGTCAGTAATGATCTGCTCGCCAGAGCGGCCGCGATAGCGGTTATCCCCCTCACCAATGCGCTTTTCATAGGCCTGGAAATAGGGCAGCACATCTGCATAGCTCCAGCCCAAATTACCCTTTTGCGCCCAGACATCAAAATCCATAGGCTGGCCACGATTAAAGACCAGCCCATTAATAGAGCTAGATCCCCCCAGCGTTTTGCCACGGGGTACTGACATGGACCGTCCGTTCGTACCCCAACTTGGTTCTGCGGTATATAGCCAGTTGATAGACGGGTTGGTCAGCGTATAGATAAAGCCTGCCGGAATATGGATTAAAGGGTGCCAGTCTGGCGGCCCCGCCTCTAGCACGCATACAGAAAATTTACCATCCTCTGACAGACGGTTAGCCAAAACACACCCCGCAGACCCGGCCCCGACAATGATATAGTCAAATTTTTCTGCCATAACGTTCCAATCACCCAAAAATCCGTTATTGAAAGCAGACCAAACAGATACTTATCTTGTCAAGCCGCGATACCCTCCGGATTAGTCAGAATGCTAAAGCTGCAAATTATTTTTACTTTTCAGGTCACACAGTTTTATAGTTATCCTAACATGCGTTATTTCTGTTGCCATTTCTGAGCAAATTTCTAGGCAAATTTCTGGACTGAATTTGGGCTAAATTTGGGCTAATTTTTGGGGCCAGTCTAAAAAACAAAGAGGGGGTTTAGATGAAGATTGCGATCGCGGGAACAGGGGCAATGGGTTCGGTTTATGCCGCCTTGCTAAAAGATGCCGGAAATGAGGTATGGGCGATAGATACCTGGCCAGAACATGTAGAGGCTATGAACAAAACTGGCCTGCGTGTTGAAGGGGCTAGCGGTGATCGCACCGTTACTAATTTGAATGCCACCACAGATATTGCCGATGCAGGGTTGTGCGATCTGTATATTATCGCAACCAAGGCAGATGGGGTGGGGGCCGCTGCACAGGCTATCGCTAACATTATGGGTCCGGAAAGCCTTATTCTGACGATTCAGAACGGGCTGGGCGCGGGTGAGCGAATTGCCCAGCATATCGGCACAGATAATGTTTTATTAGGGGTGGCCGAAGGCTTTGGGGCGTCGATGAAAGGGCCAGGCCATGCCCATCATAACTCAATGCGCCAAATCCGGCTTGGCGAGATGGAAGGCGGCATGACAGACAGGCTGAAATCTGTAGAAGCTGTCTGGCAAGAGGCAGGATTTAACGCCAATGCCTTTGCTGACATTCATCAATTGATTTGGGAAAAATATATTTGCAATGTCTTTTTAAGTGCGCCTTGCACCGTCTTTGACTGCCCTATTGGCGGCATTCTGGAAAATCCGGACAGGCTGAACATTGCGTTGGGCTGTATGCGCGAGGCCTATCAGGCGGGCAAGGCCAAAGGCATTAATTTTTCCTTTGATGACCCGGATGATTACGCGATGAAATTTGCCCAGAATATGCCAGATGCCAGCCCATCCATGCGGCTGGATCATCTGGCCAAACGCAAATCAGAAATTGACGCGATTAACGGTATGGTTCCTGTGGTCAGTGCCGAGCTGGGCCTGACCGCCCCCTATAATGAGACGCTGTCAGCCGTGGTTCGCAAAATAGAATCCAGCTTCTAGGTGGGGCTGGCTTTGCTAATTTCAGGGGGGTGATGGGCGGTTACCTCTGGCAGGTCCGCACCAGACATCACCGCTATCTCAACCATACAGGAATGTGCACCAGGCCCCTGTGCCAGACTGGAGGTTGGCTGGTCCGGGGCCAATACATTCGGATTGCCATGTTTACATAATCCAGGCTCATTCGGGTCTGGATCAAACCACGCGCCGGTAGGGACCAGCACGACCCCCTGACGGATTTTATCACTGATAATCACGCCTGCCAGAATAGCACCGCGCCCATTAAAAATGCGAACAATCTCTCCGGCAGAAATCTGGCGAGAGGCGGCGTCCAACGGGTGAATAGTAACCGTTTCGCGCCCGTTAATTTTTGCCGCTGCGGATACCGCACCCTGATCCAGCTGGCTATGTAATTTTGTGCGCGGCTGATTAGACAGCAAATGCAAGGGGTAGGGACAATCGGTAGCGCCCAGCCATTCTGCCGGAGCGTGCCAAACCGGATGGCCCGGACAATCTGCATAGTCAAATTCGGCCACTGTCTGTGAGAAAATTTCTATCTTGCCAGATGGCGTTTTCAGGGGATGTTTTTCGGGGTCTTTTCGAAAGGCTTCAAACAAAATTTCTGGCGTCTGGCGTTCTGGTAATTTATGCCAGCCAGCGGCCCGAAAATCTGTATAGGAGGGAAGCTCAAAGCCGGGTTTTGCCAATCTTTGGCGGCTGACATCATAAAGCCATTCCTGCCATTGTGCGGAACTGCGCCCTTCGGTGAATTTCTGCTTAACCTGAAATTTTTCAGCCAGATCAGAAAATATTTCATAATCATCGCGCGCCGCCCCAACTGGCGAAATCGCCGCCTCCATTGAAATCATATAATTATCCAGCGGGGCAAATCCCAGATCCTGACGCTCTAGCGGGGTGGTTACAGGCAACACAATATCAGCATGTTTTGCCAACCCGTTCCAGCACCATTCATGCACAATCACCGTTTCAGGTTTCTGCCAGGCCTGTACCAGCCGATTCAAATCCTGATGGTGGTGAAACGGGTTGCCGCCCGCCCAATAGACCAATTTTATATCTGGATAGGCATAGCTGCTGCCATTATACTCAAAAGGGGTGCCAGGCTGCAAAAGCATATCTGCAATCCGGGCTACAGGAATAAAGCTTTTCACCCCATTTATCCCTTGCGGCAGGGCTGCAAATGGCAAGCGTTCCAGATTATGACCAACCCGGTTTACCGCCGAATAGCCCAGCCCGATACCACTGCCAGGCAGCCCAATTTGTCCCAGCATTGCCGCCAGAACAATACCAGCCCAAATCGGTTGTTCGCCATAGGCTTGACGGGTTAGCGACCAGCTGAGTGAAATCATGGTGGGGCGACTGGCCATCTGGCGGGCAAGCTCGATGATCGCTGTCTCGCTCAGGCCGCAAATCTGGGCTGCCCAATCAGGGGTCTTGGCAATTTTATCTGTCCTGCCCAAAAGATAATCAGCAAATTTATCAAAGCCGGTGCAATGACGGGCTAGAAAATCTGTATTATGCAGCCCCTCTTCCAGCAACACATAACAAAGCCCCAGAATAAGGGCCGTATCGGTATTCGGCCGGATAGCCATCCATTCTGCATCAATATCTGCCAGAATATCTTCCTGCAAAGGCGAGATATTAATGAAATCAATGCCAGCCTGCTTTGCTTCTAGCAGCCGTTCCTTTTGAATATGCCTGCCAGTACCACCCTGATTAATTTGCCCATTTTTTAGCGGCACACCACCAAAACCAACAAACAAGCTGCCCTCGGAGATGATCGATTCCCAGCTTGTCTGATTATAAATAAAGCCGCGAAAATCCCCTAATACATGCGGTACAATCACTTCAGCCGCCGCAAAACTATAGGTATTCACCGATTTGGTATAGCCGCCAATACAATTCAGAAACCGGTGAATCTGGCTCTGGGCATGATGAAAACGGCCCGCACTCGCCCAGCCATAACAGCCAGCAAAGATCGCCTGATTACCATAATCATCGCGCACCCTGCCCAGCTCGCCTGCCACCAGGTCAAGAGCCGTCTGCCAATCCACCTCAACAAAACTGTCGCTGCCGCGCTGACCAGATGGGACCAGACCCTTGCGCTCTAGCCAGCCTTTGCGGACCATAGGGGCGGTTATCCGCGACGGGGCATCCAGCACATCAACAAACCCCTTGCCGATATCCGAAGGATCGCCATCCTCTGAAAAGGGCAGCATATCGGTTACGCGGCCCTGCTCAACTTTTGGCTGATAAGTTCCCCAATGTGTGCTGGTCAGCCCCATCTGAACATAGCCTCTATTTCATAATGAACGGGTTAGCCGCGCTGGTCTCTGTTGCAATCCAGACGGATTTTTGTTGCAAATAGGCCATTATTGCCTGCTGGCCATTTTCGCGGCCCAGACCAGAACGCTTATAGCCGCCAAACGGGGTCATATAGCTGACCACACGGTAGGTGTTAACCCAGACCGTTCCGGCACGCAATTTTTCTGACATGCGAATAGCCCGGCCCATATCCGAGGTCCATACACCAGCGGCCAGACCAAAATTAATATCATTGCCGATTTGCACCGCTTCTTCTTCATCCTGAAAGGGAATAACCGATAGCACTGGCCCGAACACTTCTTCCTGGGCAATCCGCATCTGGTTATTAACGCCGGTGAAGATGGTTGGCTCGACAAACTGCTTGCCTCTGGCCCCTTCGCCGGTATAGGCCCCGCCCCCCAGCACACAATTTGCCCCTTCTTTTTTGGCTATATCCAGATAATCCATGACTTTCTGGAATTGTGGCGGGGTTGTTACCGGCCCTACATGCGTATCAAGGGACATGGGATCGCCAATTTTCGCGGTCTTTGCCACCTCTATCAGACGCGAGACAAATTCATCATGCATACTGCGCTGTACCAACAAGCGTGAGCCGGCAATACAGGTCTGGCCAGTCGCTGCAAAAATACCCGATATCGCGCCCATCACAGCGGCCTCTCTATCGGCATCCTCAAACACGATATTAGGAGATTTGCCCCCCAACTCCAGGGTTACGGGGATCAGCTTTTTCGCACCATTTTCATAAATTTTCTGACCCGATGCATCCGAGCCGGTAAAGGCAACTTTCATCACATCTGGATGATCGACAAGCGGGGCACCCACCTCTGTGCCATAGCCGGTTACGACATTTACCACCCCATCTGGAAAACCAGCCTCGCGGATCAATTCCATCATCTCGACCGTAGAGGCGGAGGTAAATTCGGATGGTTTAATCACCGCTGTATTACCTGCGGCCAGTGCGGGTGCCAGCTTGTACGCCACCAATAATAGCGGTGAATTCCAGGGCGTAATCATCCCGACAACGCCATAAGGCTCATAGCGGGTGAAGTTAAACATATTTGGCTTGTCTGTTGGAATAACCGTGCCTTCGATTTTATCTGCTAGCCCGCCAAAATAGCGATACCATTCGCCAATATAGCGGGTTTGGCTGCTCATCTCTGCCAGCAGCTTGCCATTATCCTGAACCTCTAGCTTGCCCAGCCTTTCTGCATCTCGCTCCAGCAATTCTGCCAGCTTATTCATCAGCTTGCCACGATAGGTCGGGCTGCTGGTACCCCAGCCATTCTCAAAAGCATCTTTTGCGGCCTTAACCGCTTTATCGACATCTGCAGCATTTCCTCTGGCAATCTGCGCCCATACCTCACCAGTATAGGGATTTTCGCTATCAAACCATTCCCCACTATTTGGATCTGTCCATTCGCCATTAATAAAATGCTGGTATTTTTTCATCTGTTTTTCCTCTACCTGTAACCTATTTTTATATTCATCCATGACAGGATAGTTATGCTTGTTGTGGATTCAGGACAATACGGCCTGTTACGCGGCCAGCCTGCAGATCCTCCATAGCTTCATTAATCTGTGCAAGGGGGCGTACCTCTACCGGAAGGGGTATTAACTTGCCTTGCTTATACATATCTATCAGCGCCCGTAATTGCGATGCGTTACCAACATGGCTGCCGCGTACGGTAAGGGCCTTTTGTGGCAACCAGATTTGCGGCAAGGTAAAATCCCCGCCATGCTGGCCAACCACCACATAGCGTCCAGCCTTTGTCATTGCCGTTACCGCCAGCGTGCCTGTATCGCCGCTACCAAAGGTATCCAGAACAGCAAATAACCGGTTTTGGCTAGCCTCTTTCAAGGCATCTTCTGCGCCTTGCTTGCTGGAATACACCACTTTATCGGCGCCCATTTCCATCGCTATGTCCAGCTTGGAATCATCAATATCAACCGCCACAATATTCGGATATCCCATCGCCCGTGCAATAGCGATTGCGTTTAGGCCCAGACCGCCAGCCCCCAGAACCGCCAGCCATTCATCCTCGCGAACGGGTCCCAATTTCTGCAAGCCGTTAAAGACGGTCAGCCCGGAACAGGCATAAGGGGCCATTTCCGCCGCATCAAACCCATCAATATCAATCACAAATTTTTCATCTTCGACCAGCACATGGCTAGCAAAGCCGCCATCACGGTGAATACCGATAATGCGCATGGAGGTGCAATCACTCTCGCGCTCTTCATGGCAAGCAAGACAGGTCCCGCAGCCAATCCAGGGAAACACGACAACCTGCTGGCCTTTTTTTACGGTTTTCACATCCTCGCCTACCGCTTCGACAATACCGGCAATTTCATGCCCTAATGTCAGGGGCAATGTGGCCCCGCGCTGGGTAAAGGTCAGCTTGCCTTGGGCGCCCAAATCCATAAAGCCCTTTTTAATATGCAGGTCAGAATGGCAAAGGCCGGCAGCGGTAATTTTAACCAGAACCGCCTGTGCAGGCACATCCGGCAAGCTGCGTTCCCGGCGCTCAAAGGGGGCGCCCCATTCTACCAAATCATAGCTGCAACATGTCGACATGTTTTTCTGCCTCCCGCCTTTATCTGCCCTCTTTGCTCTGGCTTATTTATTACAGTCTGGGGCCTCTTATTACAGTCTGGCAAAATTATTATCGTTCCGCAATTTCTACCTAACTATTGCCAAGCTGGAACCGGCGCTAATCCGCAGAACCAAACTTAATTTATACGCAGCTTTGTTAGTAGGAACGCGGCATTTTTAATACATGCTCGCCAATATAGCTGAGGATAAGGTTGGTAGAGATAGGCGCTACCTGATACAGGCGGGCTTCACGATATTTACGCTCAACATCATATTCACGGGCAAAGCCAAACCCGCCAAAGGTCTGGATACATGCCTCTGCTGCTGACCAGGACGCATCTGCTGCTTGCAGCTTGGCAAGATTTGCTTCTTCCCCGGGGTTGCCGCCTTCTTCATACAAGGCTAGCGCTTTATCCAGCATCAATTCAGCACCGCGCATTTGCGAATAGGCACTGGCAATAGGAAATTGCACCCCCTGATTTTGGGCGATCGGGCGGCCAAATACCTCGCGCTCACAGCCATAATCACGGGCTTTTTCAATAAACCATTTTGCATCACCAATACATTCTGCGGCAATCAGCATGCGCTCGGCATTCATGCCGCTTAGAATATATTTAAAGCCCTTACCTTCTTCTCCGATAAGGTTTTCTGCCGGCACGGGCATATCATCAAAAAATAATTGTGTTGTCGCATGGTTCATCATGGTGGGTACCGGGCGTATTGTCAGAGAGCTGCCGCGTACTTCGCGCATATCCACTAGCAAAACCGACAAGCCATCTGTTTTGCGCCCGCCTTCGGGGACCGGGCTGGTGCGTGCCAATAACACCATTAGATCAGAATATTCTGCCCGCGATGTCCAAATTTTCTGGCCATTCACGATAAAGTTATCGCCCTCGCGTCTGGCCATTGTCCGCAGAGAGCTGGTGTCTGTACCGCTGCCAGGCTCAGTCACGCCAAAGGCTTGCAGACGCAAATTACCCGCAGCAATATCCGGCAAATATTTTTGTTTTTGTGCCGCGCTGCCATGCCGTAAAATCGTGCCCATTGTATACATCTGGGCATGACAGGCAGCCGCATTGCCGCCAGAACGGTGAATTTCTTCTAAAATAGCTGCCCCAGCTGAAAGCGGCAGACCCATCCCGCCATAAGCCTCGGGAATTAAGGCTGCCAGATATCCAGCAGCGGTTAGAGCGTCAACAAAGGCAGAGGGATAAGCATCCCCAGCATCACATTCCTGCCAATAGCGGCTGTCAAAATCTGCACATAACCGTTTGATACCGACACGGATTTCGCTGTGACCAAGCGGATAATCCATTAGCTAAATTCCTCTCTGATTTTGCTGCCATGTTCATCTAATTCCGGTGCCAGCGTGACAGATCCAGCCGCTCTGCGCACTGGCAAATCTGCGATATCGATAAATTTATCGCCCATTTGCACTGTGCGGTTTTGCAAAAACTCATGCTCCGAGACTTCCTGTACCGAATTTAGGCTGGCACAGGCAATGCGCGTATCCTCCAGCATCTCGATAATCTCATCCTTATCATAGCTGGCAAACACCGCATTGATAATATCTGCCAGCGCATCGCGGTTCTGATAGCGTTCAGGATTATGTTTGAAAAGCGGGTTAGCGGCCAGTTCCGGCTGTTTTAAAACCTTTACACAAAAATCGTTAAATTCCCGATCATTTTGAATAGACAACATCACCTGACGACCATCACGGCAGTGATAGGCACCATAGGGGGCAACAAAGCTGTGGGTCAGGCCATAACGCTGGGGTGCCACATCTGAATAGCGATAGCCAAGCAGCGCCATATTCATCCAGTCGGTCATCACATCAAACATATTAACCTGCAGATCTATACCCGCACCGGTCTGGTGGCGTTGATGCAAAGCTCGCAAAATTGCCGAAAAAGCGGTTAGGCCCGTGGATAAATCAGTCATGGAAATACCCACCCTTACAGGCTGTTCCGGGGTGCCGGTTACCGCCACAACACCGCTTTCTGCCTGTACCAGAAAATCATAGGCCTTTTTCCGCCCCGCCTTGCCAGACCGCCCATAGCCCGAAAGCATGCAGGTAATAAGCCCAGGATTAGCCTCTCGCAAGATCTCGCCTGTCAGGCCATAACGCTCCATCGCCCCTGGTGCAAGATTACTCAGCAGCACATCTGCCTGTTCTGCCATTCGCCGCAACAACGCCATATCGGCTTCAGATTTCATATCCAGACAAATAGATTCCTTGCCCCTATTCAGCCAGATGAAAATCGCGCTCTCACCCTCTGCCCAGCGATCATAGATGCGGGCAAAATCACCGCCTGGACGCTCTATTTTTATTACGCGCGCGCCAGCATCCGCCAGCAACATACCGCAATAGGGGGCCGCAACCGCCTGTTCAACTGAAATGACAGTTATCCCCTCAAGCTCGTTTTCTAATCCTTCGACCACAACCATTTCCCTTGCGTAATGCGGCAACCTGCCCCTCTTTGCAGCCGGACAACCCGATTGGCCTGATAAATCATATTAAGCTTGGCAAAGGCTTGACAAGCATCATCAAAGGCTAATCATGATAAAACAGATTAATTTCGTATTCCAGTAAATGATCGGCCAGTAAATTATTATCTCGCAAAAAGAGCACCTGCATATGTCCAGCCCAGCTATTCTTAACCCCTATGAAACTCTGAATATCACGCTGGTTGAGCCGCATATTGTGAAGGTTGAAATGCACCGACCGGAAGCGGCAAATGCGTTTAATACCCTGATGGCCACAGAAATGGTCAGCTTCTTTGAGACCTTTAGTCTGGATATTTCAGATTGCCGGGTGGTGATACTGACCGGTAGCGGGCAAAAGGCTTTTTGTGCTGGCGGTGATCTAAAAGAGCGCAATGGCATGACAGATGCCCAATGGCAAGCCCAGCATCTGGTCTATGAGCGGATGGTGCGTGCAGTGATGGGTTGTCCGATACCGGTGATAGCAGCGGTGAACGGGGCAGCTTATGGCGGCGGATGCGAGCTGGTGGCAATGGCCGATTTTGCCTATGCCGCCCGCACCGCCCGCTTTGCGCAGACAGAAGTGAAATTAGGCATTATCCCCGGC
>JBMHCK010000011.1:0-21181 GCA_049889955.1 Puniceispirillaceae bacterium (SeqCode) | reverse complement strand
ATCACCATCGGTCCGCGCCAGATAGTCGGCGATTCTTCCTCGACCAGAAAGCCGATAGACATGGCCTGCAGACCCCAGGCATCCAGCGGCACCAGCTTGTTGTTCTCGGTCTCTGGTTTTTTGTTCATGCCCAGCAATCGTGGCAGCGATGGGCCGTAAATATCAGCATCCAGAATGCCTACCTTGCGTCCAGTCGCGGCAAGGGCTAGTGCAAGATTAATCGCGGTAGTGGATTTGCCCACCCCCCCTTTGCCAGACGCCACCGCTACCACCTGGGCTGCCGGGCGGATAACATCTTGTTGTTGCGAAGCCGGTTGTTGCGGGGCCTGTTGTGCGGCTCCGGCCGCAGCTTTTCTATGTGCGGTCATCAACACGGTCACAGAAAGCACGCCTTCTACGCCCTCAACTGCTTTTTTTGCAGATGTTTTCAGCGCCTCAGCCTCGGCAGCCAATTCCGGGGCAATTTCGATGGTAAAGCCAATATTACCGCCTTTTATAACGATTCCAGAGATGGCACCTGATGTGCTGAGGCTAGTATTCTGGCCGGGCATGGCAACAGATTCCAGTGCCTGAAGAATTTTTTGTTCTGTTATTTCGGTTGGCATTCTTGAATTTTCCACATTTCGTTCAAATATAGAGGGCTAACAGTTCAGGTTATCACCTAGAGTATCACTTAGGCTTGTCTTTTCGATTTGGCAAGTCAGATCAAGCTAGCTATACCCTGTATCTGAAACGAAAATGGCAATCGATAAGGGAGCAACATTATCATGCCCTGGAATAATCAAGGCGGCAATCAAGGCGGCAATCAAGGCGGTCCATGGGGTGGCGGCGGTAATCAGGGTGGTCCCTGGGGTGGTGGCCCCGGTCGCCAGCCTAACCGACAGAACCCACCTGATTTTGATAAAATTTTTAAAGATTTTCGGAATGGCTTTGGTGGCCGTGTATCTGGCGGGGGTAAGCCTTCTCGTCTGATCTGGCTTATTGTCATCATCGTTCTGGGCCTGTGGGTGGCAACTGGTTTTTACCGGGTGAACCCGCAAGAGCAAGGGGTTGTTCTGCGCTTTGGTGAATGGGTTAAAACCACCTCGCCGGGGCTGCATTACCACTTGCCATTTCCTATTGAGAGCGTGCTAACCCCCGATGTGACCAGAGATAACCGTCTGGAAATTGGTTTCCGGGATGTTGGCGGTCGCAGCGTGTCACGCCGTGATATCGCTGATGAAAGCCAGATGATTACAGGTGATGAAAATATCGTTGATATCGATTTTGTCGTGTTTTGGCGTATCGCTGATGCTGGCCAATATCTGTTTAATTTGGCAGAGCCGGACGAGACTATCAAAGTGGCAGCCGAGGCTGTGATGCGCGAGATTATTGGCCAGACCCGTATTCAAACAGCCCTGACCGAAGGCCGACAGAATATTCAGGTTTCTGTGCGTCAAAAGCTACAGGAATTGCTGGATGAATATAAAGCTGGTGTTCGGGTGCGTGAAGTACAATTGCTGGCCGTTGATCCGCCCTCAGATGTTATTGATGCCTTTAATGATGTGCAACGCGCTCGTCAGGATAGAGATCGTCTGAAGAACGAAGCTGAAGCATTTCGTAATGATGTTGTCCCGCGTGCGCGTGGTGAGGCCGCCAGACTGGTAGCCGAAGCCGAAGCCTATCGCGAAGAGGTGGTAAGCCGTGCTGAAGGTGACGCGTCGCGTTTTGATCAGGTCTATAATGCTTATGAAATGGATAAGAATGTTACCCGTGAGCGGATTTACATCGAAACCATCGAAGAAGTTTTTGGCAACATTGAGAAGATCATCATCGATGAAGATGGCCAGTCGGTAGTCCCATATCTGCCGCTGAAAGAACTTGGCCGTAACAGCAACTCAACTCAAGGGAGTAACTAAGCGATGAAAGCGACACGTAATGTGACATTGCTCATTCTGGCTGTTTTGTTGTTTGGCGTTTATTCAGCAGCCTTTATGGTAAATCAGACCCAGCAAGCGCTGGTTCTGCAATTTGGTGAACCAAAGCGGACTATTCAGGAACCAGGGCTAAAGTTCAAGCTGCCCTTTATTCAGGAAGCTGTGTATTACGAACGGCGGGTGCTGTCTCTTATTCCGCAAGATGCAGAAGAGGTTATTCTGGCAGACCAGAAGCGTTTGCAGGTTGATGCCTATGCCCGTTACCGGATTGAAGATCCGTTGCTGTTTTTCCAGACAGTTCGTAACGAGATAGGCGCGCGTGCCCGTCTGGAATCTATTATTGATTCCTCTGTGCGTCGGGTACTTGGCCGCGAAACCCTGGCCTCTATCCTGACAGGCGAGCGCGAAGCGATCAATGGCTCTATCCGTGACGAGGTTAACCAGTCTGTTGCCTCTTTGGGGATTGAAATTATTGACGTGCGTTTGCGCCGGGCAGATTATCCAGAAGCGACCAGCCAGAACATCTTTAACCGGATGAAATCCGAGCGGGAGCGGGAAGCTAAAGAATTCCGCGCGACAGGGGAAGAAGAAGCCCAGAAGATCAGGGCTGATGCCGAGAAGACCAGAACCGTGATTGTTGCTGAGGCCAAAAAAGAAGCCCAGCAAGTTCGCGGTGAGGGGGATTCAAATGCCATCCGTATTTATGCGGAAAGCTTTGGGCGTGACCCGGAATTCTTCTCCTTTTATCGGTCTATGGAAGCCTATCGTAAATCTATAGGCGAATCTGGAACCTCTATGGTGCTATCTCCCAATTCTTCGTTCTTCCGCTATTTCAAGGATAAGGACGGAAATTAAGCACCCGAAAATAAGAACCCCAAAATAAGATTTTTGGGAAAGGCTAAAAAAGCGTGCCTCAATCTGGCCTGAATTGTGCCGGATTGAGGCCTTTCTAGCCGAATAGGTTATCATCTATAGAAAAGACAGCTTTCTTATTTTTATCTTAGGGTGGTTGTCTTTTCCTTTTTTAAAACTGCAACAGATTAACCTAACAAAGAAACAGGATTGTCCTAATGGAAAAAATGATTTCTTCTGTAGCAAAATCCCCGCCTGCGCGCACAAGGCTAACACCTTTGTGGATTATAGCGCTGGCTGGCGGCTTGATGTTTTGTATCACGGCGCTAGCTGGCACAGCCCGCGCAGCCGACAGGCCAGACAGCTTTGCGGATTTGGCAGAGCGGCTATCGCCTGCAGTGGTGAATATTTCTACCTCTATGGTGATTAAAGGCGGAGATGGTCCCTCGCTACCGCGCTTTCCCGAAGGCTCCCCCTTTGAAGATTTTTTCAAAGAGTTCGAAGATAGAGGCCAGTCTCGGCGCACACAATCTCTTGGCTCTGGTTTTATAATTGATGCCTCGGGCATTGTTGTTACGAATAATCATGTTATCGAGAATGCTGATAAAATCTCGGTGATCCTTGCCAATGATGAAGTGTTCGAAGCAGAATTAGTGGGGCGGGATCAAAAGACAGATATAGCTGTTCTTAAAATTGACCCGGGCGATAGCCAGTTAACCGCAGTCACTTTCGGGGATTCCGATAAATTGCGGGTCGGCGACTGGGTGATGGCGATTGGTAATCCCTTTGGTCTGGGCGGCACGGTAACCGCTGGTATTGTATCGGCACGTGGCCGTGATATCGGCTCCGGACCCTATGATGATTTTATCCAGACAGATGCCTCTATCAATCGCGGCAATTCTGGGGGTCCACTTTTCAATCTGGATGGCGATGTTATTGGTATTAATACCGCTATTTTCTCGCAGACAGGGGGATCGGTTGGTATCGGATTTGCCATTTCGGCTAATCTGGCAACCCAAGTGGTCCAACAGCTTCAGGATTTTGGCCGTACCCGCCGCGGTTGGCTGGGCGTATTTATCCAGGAAGTCACTGATGATATTGCAGAAAGCCTTGGCCTTGAGGGCGCCAATGGTGCGCTGGTAGCCTCTGTTAGCGAAGATGGCCCGGCGGATAAAGCTGGCTTGCAAGCTGGCGATGTTATCCTGAAATTTGATGGGCAGGAAGTCGAAAAGAGCCGGGATCTGCCGCGTATTGTTGCTGAAACCGCTGTTGAAAAAACCGTGGAGGTAGAGCTGGTTCGCAATGGCAAGCTGATCACAAAAAAGGTGACATTAGGCGAGCTGGAACAGGCTGAAAATGGTGGATTGCTATCTAGCAAGGCACAGCCAGGCAGCCCGGAAACGCTGGAGGATATCGGCCTAGCCGTCGCCCCGCTAGATGAAACCCTGGCAGAACAATATGGACTGGAAGCAGATGATAATGTTGTGGTGGTGGTCGAAGTCGCGGAAAATGGCCCGGCCGGCGAGCGCGGTATTCGTAGCGGTGATATTATCCGCCGGATAAACCAAACCGCTGTGACCTCGGTCAAGCAACTGTCAGACAAAATCCGTGAAGCCAAGCAAAATGGCCGGCGCGGCGTGCTGATGCTGGTCGAAAGTGATGGCCAGACCCGTTTTGTTCAGGTCAGTTTCGCGGCTGAATAAACCGTCAGGTTGAAAATCTTTTTGTAAAAAAACAGCTGGTCTTTGCGCCAGCTGTTTTTCTTTGGGCGGGTTTCCCGGTTTGATAATCGCAGAAGAATTATCGGTTAAATTTATTTGCTAAAATTATCACTGGAATAGCCTTGCAGATATAAAAGCGCGGTCAAGTCACTATAGGATATTTGTAGCTCAATCGCCGCCCGCAACGCAGGTTTGCCTTCAAAAGCTACGCCCATTCCAGCGGCTTCAAGCATCATCATATCATTGGCGCCATCACCCACACAGATGCTTTGGGCGTGCGGTATCTGCATCTGCTGGCAATAATGATTGAGGAAATCAAGCTTGGATTGTTTGCCCAAGATCGGCGGCAGCGCATAGCCGGATAGCTGGCCATCCGCAACTGCCAGCTGGTTGGCATGATGGCCTGTGAACCCTAGCTTAGCGGCGATGGCAGAGGTTAAAAAGGTAAATCCCCCGGATATCAGATAACAAGCTGCCCCATTTGCGCGCATAGTAGCGATAAGGGTTTGTGCCCCGGGTGTTATCACTGCGCCTGATATTACCTTATCCAGCAGGCTAGCAGGCTGTCCTTTTAGCAAGGCTAGCCTGGCAGACAAGGCTTCTTCAAAATCCAGCTCTCCTGCCATTGCGCGCGCGGTGATTTGGCTGACCTGCGCGCCAATTCCCGCTAGCTCGGCGAGTTCATCCAAAGACTCGCCGCGAATGATAGTGGCATCCATATCGGCTATCAGTAATTTTTTGGCCCGACCTGCTGCTTGTGTTTCTGGTGCCTGTGTTTCTGGTGCCTGTATTTGATTAACATCTATTTTGTGCAGGGCAGCTGCCTCACGCAAGGCTGTGAATGCCAGTGGCGCATCTGTGCTGGCCGCCATCCTGGCTTCGATGGCAAGACAGCTGGCTTCTGGACCAGACAGGGTTTGTTGTTTTTCCAGCTTATAGTGCTGGCATAAATCTGTGATGACAGCCGCAGTTTCAGGGGTTTGCGGGCTGGCGGTAAACAGGATACAGGCTTGCATTTACATCTCTAATCGCTTAAGGGGCAGAACATGGAACGTTTTTCAAAACACCGCGACTATATCATCATTGCCGGTCCAACGGCAGGGGGTAAATCTGCCTATGCGATGGCGTTGGCCGAGGCGCTGGACGGCGTTGTTATTAATGCAGATTCCATGCAGGTTTACGCAGATTTATCTGTGCTGACCGCCCGGCCTTCACCAGCAGATGAAGCGCGGGTGCCGCATCGTCTTTATGGGACTGTTGATGGGGCGACACGCTTTTCTGCCGGAATGTGGCTAGAGGCGGCACAGGCGCAAATACAGACAGTAAGAGCAGAGGGTAGGTGGCCCATTATTGTTGGCGGGACCGGGTTTTATCTGCGGGCTGCTGAACAGGGCCTGTCTGCCATACCAGATGTACCAGACACGGTTCGTGCTGCCGTAATCGCTGAACATGCCGAGATAGGCGGGGCGGCGATGCTGGCTTATTTGCACGGCATAGATCCGGATATCGCACGCCGCCTGGAAGCAGGAGATAGCCAGCGCCTGATCCGGGCCGTCGAAGTTTATCGCCATACCGGCCAATGTCTGAGCGATTTCCAGAAACACCCCCCAACAGGCGGACTGGCTGGTAACGCCCTGAAAATAACGCATATGCCGCCGCGTGAGGTGATTTATCAGAGGATTGAGACGCGGTTTGATGCGATGATGGCAGATACCGCATTACAGGAGGTGCGCCACCTGCTATCTCGCAATTTGCCAGAGGATCTGCCCGTTATGAAAGCATTGGGGGTGCCAGCTTTGCGGGATTATTTGCAAGGAAAACAAAGCCTTGAACAGGCAATCTATCTGGTCAAACGAGATTCCCGCCGCTATGCAAAACGTCAAATGACCTGGCTACGTAATAATTTTATTACAAATATTGAGAGCGAAGAGTTATTTTCAAAAAGAAACTTGGAAGAATTCTTTTCAAAAGTTCTCAAAATGATTTGACTTACCAGGCAAAACTGTGCTATTCCAACAAACAGAGTTATCGCAGGTTTCATAAATCGGCCATTCCTTGCCAATATGTTGGCGTTTCCTTGTCGATAGCTTGTCGATTCCATAGATAAAAGGTTCTTTATCAAAAGGCCTTTTTTTGATTCTTGGCAGGATTGGTTTTGTGAAAACATTTCTTGTCATCCGGAATAGGTGAGCCGTTGAAGCCTGAAATTGCGTAGATATAATTTAAAGCGGTCTAACAGATGGGTTAGCCGCTCGTGACCATTAATAAACCGTGTGGGTAAAGAACATGACAGCTGAGCAAGAAACCGCAAAAAAAGCCGTAAGTAAGGGAAAGGCGCAAAAGCCCCAAATGATGCCTGGCGCTGCGTTGCTGCTAAAGGTTCTGGAAGCCGAAGGGGTCGAGGTGATTTTTGGCTATCCTGGCGGGGCGGTATTGCCGATCTATGATGAAATTTTCAAAAGCAATGCCATTCGCCATATTTTGGTGCGCCATGAGCAGGCAGCGGTTCATGCAGCAGAAGGGTATGCCCGGTCAACAGGCAAGGTTGGTGTGGTTCTGGTGACCTCCGGGCCTGGCGCCACCAATGCGGTTACTGGCCTGACAGATGCGTTAATGGATTCCGTGCCGGTTGTGTGCCTGACCGGACAGGTGCCAAGCCACCTTATCGGCACCGATGCCTTTCAGGAAGGGGACACTTCCGGGATCACACGCCCCTGTACCAAACATAACTATCTGGTCAAACAAAGCGGAGATTTGCAACGCTCTATAGAAGAAGCGTTTCATGTTGCTCGCACCGGCCGCCCAGGCCCGGTAGTAATTGATCTGCCAAAAGATATTCAAATGCTGGATGCTCCTTATATCGAGGGCGGCGTTTGGAATGACACGCCGCATCGCTATCGCCCGGTTCTGTCGCCAGAAAGAGCGGCGATTAAAAAAGCGGTGCAAATGATGAAGGCGGCAAAGCGGCCAGTTATCTATGGTGGTGGCGGTATCATTAATAGTGGCCCGCAAGCAACCGCAGGGTTGCGCGAGTTAGTAAAGGTAACGGGCTGGCCAACCACCCTGACCTTGATGGGGCTTGGCGCCTTGCCAGCAGATGATCCGCATTTTCTGGGCATGCTGGGTATGCATGGTACCTATGAAGCTAACCTGACCATGCATGGGTGTGATTTTATGCTGAATCTGGGCGCGCGTTTTGATGACCGGGTGACCGGCCGGCTAAATGCCTTTTCCCCAAACAGTGTCAAGGTGCATGCTGATATCGATCCGGCATCTATTAACAAGGTTGTTCGTGTTGATTTAGGCATTGTTGGCGATGTAAAACAGACTATCGCTGCATTGCTTGAAGAAATGCAGGCACAGAATTTTGCCCCGAATGCAAAGGCCCTGTCCAGCTGGTGGGATCAAATCAGCGAGTGGCGCGGCAAAAACTGTCTGGGTTATGAGCAAAAATCCAGCATTATCAAACCACAACACGCGATCGAACGGCTATATCAGATGAGCCGTGACCGCGAGGTGTTTGTTACGACCGAAGTAGGCCAGCATCAAATGTGGGCGGCCCAATATTTCGGGTTTCATCAGCCAAATCGCTGGATGACATCTGGCGGGCTAGGCACTATGGGATATGGCCTGCCAGCGGCGGTCGGCACGCAAATCGCGCATCCTGATGCCACCGTGATTGATATTTCGGGTGAGGCATCCTTCTTGATGAATATGCAAGAATTATCCACCATCTCGCAATATCGTTTGCCAGTTAAAGTATTTATCCTGAACAATGAATGGATGGGGATGGTGCGCCAATGGCAAGAGCTTAATCATGGCTCGCGTTATTCTGAAAGCTATACCGCCTCGTTGCCAGACTTTGTCAAGCTGGCAGAAACCTTTGGCATGACAGGTCTGCGGGCAAAAACAACCGACCAGCTAGAAGATGTGATCACCACCATGTTGACCACAGATGGGCCGGTCATCGCCGATATCTGTATCGAAAAGGAAGAGAATTGCTTTCCAATGATTCCATCTGGTTCAGCGCATAATGAAATGCTGTTAAGTGCCGAGGAAGAATCTACAGCAACCGTCTCTGAAGAAGGGAAAATCCTGGTCTGATAGACTGGCTATATTTTCCAGGCAAAATATAGGTTGGACATATTCCACGGGGTCTTTACATCCCTAATCAAAAAAATTCTCGATTTTAGGAGCATATTTTATGTTGGATACAACACAGACTGAACGGCACACCTTGTCGATTTTGGTGGATAATGAGCCAGGTGTTCTGGCCCGTGTTGTGGGGCTATTTTCCGGGCGAGGCTATAATATCGAAAGCCTGACCGTGTCAGAAGTTGATGAACAACGTCATATTAGCCGAATTTCTGTTGTAACCAGCGGCACGCCAATGGTCATTGAACAGATTAACAAGTTGCTGGCCCGTCTTGTGCCAGTGCATGTGGTCGAGGATTTAACTACCGGGCCGGCACATGTAGAGCGCGAGCTGGCGCTGGTTAAAATCGTTAATAATGGCAGCCAGCGTGTTGAGGCGTTGCGGGTTGCAGATAGTTTCCGGGCGCGCACGCTGGACAGTACCTTGAACAGCTTTGTGTTTGAGGTGACAGGCAATTCTTCCAAGGTATCTGCCTTTATCAAATTGATGGAATCGCTGGGCAAGGTCGAGATTGCGCGAACCGGTGTATGTGGTATGACCAGAGGCAATACTATCGACCTGATAGATGCTGAATAGGAAAATAGCGTAAAAAGGACAAATTTAGCAGCTGGATTGCGTTTTTTCTTTCCCTTTTGCCTGGCTCTGTCTATGACGAGCAGAGCATCAAAAACAGATGCGTTCACATTATCAGGTTGGCAAGCATGCGAGCCTCAGAGTTCAAACAGATAAATTAACTTTAACTGCGTTAACATTTAAGGAGATTTGGATATGCGGGTTTATTACGATCAGGATGCTGATATTGGCCTGATTAAAGGGAAAAAAGTGGCGATTATTGGCTATGGATCACAGGGGCATGCCCATGCGGCCAACCTGAAAGATAGCGGCATTCCAGAAGTAGCAGTAGCCCTGCGTGAAGGCTCATCTTCCATCGCCAAGGCAGAAGCTGCAGGGTTCAAGGTTATGACTGTTGCCGATGCAGCTGCATGGGCTGATGTTGTCATGATGCTGACCCCGGACGAGCTGCAGGCAGATATTTACGCCGAAGATATTGCCGGTAATATTCGCCCAGGTGCGGCTATTGCCTTTGCACATGGGCTGAATGTTCATTTCAATTTGATCGAACCTCGCTCGGATATTGATGTATTTATGGTAGCCCCAAAGGGCCCTGGCCATACAGTGCGCGGCGAATATCTAAAAGGTGGCGGCGTGCCATGTCTGCTGGCTGTCTATCAGGATGCTTCTGGCAATGCGCATGATATTGGCCTGTCCTATGCCAGCGGTGTTGGCGGCGGCCGGTCAGGTATTATCGAAACTACCTTCCAGGAAGAGTGCGAAACAGACCTGTTTGGTGAACAGGCCGTTCTATGTGGCGGTTTGGTTGAGCTGATTAAGGCCGGGTATGAAACCCTTATCGAAGCTGGCTATGCACCTGAAATGGCCTATTTCGAATGTCTGCACGAAGTAAAGCTGATTGTTGACCTGATTTATGAAGGCGGCATCGCAAACATGAACTATTCTATCTCTAACACAGCTGAATATGGGGAATATGTCACTGGCCCTCGTATCATCACTTCCGAGACAAAGGCAGAGATGAAGCGTGTGCTTGAAGATATTCAATCTGGCCGCTTTACCCGCGACTGGATGCTGGAAAATAAGGTACATCAGGCCAGCTTTAAAGCGACGCGTCGCCGCAATGCCGAGCATAATATCGAACAGGTTGGCGAACGCCTGCGCGGAATGATGCCATGGATTGGTGCAAACCGGCTTGTGGATAAAGATAAAAACTAGGTTATTTAAGCCTCGATTTTACCACAATTTTAGCTATAGTGAGAAAGGGTATCGACCAAGATGCCCTTTTTTACTAAGCGCCTGTTTTTGTTGCTTGCTGGGCATAGAATATGCATAAAGTAGGGAAATACAGGTTAACTTAACGACGGCACGGGAAATTTTAGGAAATGTTCGGCTCATTATTCGGTTTTATGTCCGCAGATATCGGGATTGATCTGGGAACAGCTAATACGCTTGTTTATGTCAAGGGCAGGGGTATCGTTCTGAATGAACCTTCTGTTGTTGCGATGGCTCAGGTGCGAGGCAAGACACAGGTGCTAGCCGTTGGTGAAGAAGCGAAGGTGATGCTGGGGAAAACCCCGGGCAATATTCAGGCAATCCGGCCAATGGCAGATGGGGTTATTGCTGATTTTGAAGTTGCCGAAGAAATGATTAAACATTTTATTCGCAAAGTGAATGGCCGGTTTTCGATTGCCAGCCCGCAAATGATTATTTGCGTGCCTTCTGGCTCTACCGCAGTTGAGCGCCGGGCAATTCAGGAATCTGCCGAGGCTGCAGGCGCACGCCGTGTCTTTCTTATTGAAGAGCCAATGGCTGCCGCTATTGGGGCTGATTTGCCCGTGACAGAGCCATCTGGTTCTATGGTTGTGGATATTGGCGGTGGCACCACAGAGGTCGCTATTCTCTCACTTGGTAACATTGTTTACGCGCATTCAGTGCGGGTTGGCGGTGACAAGGTGGATGAAGCGATTATCGGCTACATGCGCCGTACCCATAATTTGCTGATCGGTGAGGCAACTGCCGAGCGGATCAAGAAAACTATTGGTATTGCCCGGCGTCCGGAAAAGTCAGGCGGCGTGCGTATCGAAGTGCGGGGGCGCGATTTGGTCAATGGCGTACCAAAGGAAATTTCTATCTCTGAGGCGCAAGTTGCGGATGCGATTTCTGATCCCCTGAAACAAATTGTTGAAGGTGTGAAAATGGCGCTGGAGCAAGCTCCACCTGAACTGGCTGCCGATATTGTTGAAAAAGGTATCGTCCTGACAGGTGGTGGGGCAATGTTACGTGAAATGGACACGGTTCTGAGAGAGGCAACAGGATTGCCGATTTCAATTGCTGAGGATCCGCTATTCTGTGTGGTTATGGGCACAGGGCGCTGTCTGGAAGAATTGAAAACACTCAGGCACGTCCTTATCGGAGCCTAGGGAAAATGGCTGGTCGCACGGGAAGAATGCGTGCTGCCCAACCTCGCCGTTTTCTTCATCTTATCATTATCCTAATTGGCTTTGCCCTGATTTTTATTGGCAAGGCCGATATGCTGGCTGTACGAACCGTTCAGACTAGTGTTTCGGGTATTTTTGCCCCTCTTTTTAATGTGGTTGCGGCCCCGGTGCGGGCGGTGGAAACCATGTTTGAAGGGATGCGCACTGTGGCGTCTCTACGCGAAGAGACAGTGCGTCTGCGGGCTGAAAATGAACGTCTGAAGCGGTGGCGTCGCCGTTCGGAAATATTGGAATCCGAAAACCGCCAGCTTCGCACCGTGCTGGGTGCGGTAATCCCGGCAGACAGACAGGCAGTTACCGCCCGCGCTATCGCCGCGCCAGGCAGCAGTTTTTCGCATACAATGATGATTACCCACGGTACGGATAAACGTATTCAACGCGGCGACCCTGTGGTAACGGCTGATGGGTTGGTAGGCTATATTATCGAGGTAAGCAAACGCCATTCCTGGGTATTGATGCTGAGTGACGTGAATTCCCGCCTGCCGATATTGCTCAGCACCTCGTCCTGGCCGGGCCTGGCTATCGGACAGAATAGCGATATGTTGTCGCTATCTTTCCTGCCCCTTGAGGCGGAACCAAAAGAAAATGAACTGGTTTTAACAAGTGGGCATGGCGAGATCCTGCCCCCTGGCCTGCCTGTTGGACGGGTAGTGAAAGGGGTTGGCCGCGAATATTATATCCAGCCTGTTGTTGATTTACGCAAAGTGGCCTTTGTTTCTATTCTGGTTCGCCCGCAAGGAGAAGCGCGTGGTAAACTAAGCGGCTTTGCAGATTTTTTCACACCTTTGCCTGAGAGCGATAATAAGCGGTTGCTGGAAGGGTTTAGCACAAAGGATGTGTTGCAATGACCAGCCCGCTTGACCGCCCGGCAGAGCTTAGCTCGCCACTCCCCATTCAAATATTGCTGGCTATTTTTGGCTGTTTCCTTGTGCTGCTCGAAGGGGCGTTCGCACAATGGAAGGTGTTTTTTTCCTCTGCGCCCTTGCTGGTCCTGGCCTATGTTTTTTACATGAATTTATTTTTCGCTAATCGGCTATCCATCATCGCGGTTTTCTTGATGGGGCTGTTCTCGGAATTGATGTTCTTTGAAATGCTGGGGATGAATGCCACAGCCCTGACCCTGGTTGCGATGCTGACAAGATGGCGCAGTCCAGTTCTAATCCATAATGAGTTTTTAGAAATCTGGTCCGCTTTCTCGCTGATTGTTTTGTTTTATTGCGGGTTTAAAATTGCGGTATATCTGATAGCCTATCTCTCATTCCCTGATGTAAGTGATATATTTCTACAAGCTGGCATGACCATTTTGTTGTTCCCTGTTTTCTATGTCTTGCTGGTTTCAGCTGCCTCTGCTGGTCAGTTCATATTGCGCACGCAGATAGATAGCAGGGCGAAATGAAAAAGCGTAAGGAACAAAAAGAGCTATCCACGGTAATGACCCGCCGTATGGTGATGCTGGGCATCGGGCAGGGGGTGCTGGGCACGATATTGGTGGGCCGCCTTTATCAGTTGCAGATTGCCCAAAGTGATAATTATCGCCGGCTTTCGGATAATAATCAGTTTGATCAACGCCTGGTGCAGGCCCCGCGTGGGCGTATCCTTGATCATAGAGGCCGATTATTAGCCGGGAATTCAGAAGTATTTGAGCTACGGATGCTGCCCTCACGTATTCAAAACCCCAAAGCATGGTTGCAGCGGGTTAGCCGGCTAATAAGCTTGAAACCAGAAGATATTGAAACAATATTGGAAAAAATAGCCGATCAGCCCAGCTTTCTGGAAGTGACGGTGAAATCCAACCTGACGCAGCGTGAATTATCCCGTCTGGCCGTGTTATCGCCTGTGCTGGAAGGGGCATCTTTTCAGAAAAGTTATAAACGTATTTATCCGCAAGGCTGGATGACTGCCCATGTAACCGGCTATGTGTCGCCTGTGAATAAACGCGACATAGAAAGAGAGCCTGATTTACGTTATCTGCCAGAAACCCGCATCGGGCGCACCGGTATAGAGCGCAAGATGGAGCCCAATTTACGCGGCCTTTTTGGGTTTGAACGGGTTGAGATGAACGCAAAGGGCAAGCCAGTGCGGGTGTTGCGGGATCAACAGGCAAATCCGGGTTCAGATTCCTACCTCTCTATAGATATTGAGGCACAATCCTTTGCAACCGAAAGATTGCGGCGGGGACGGTGGCAGGCGGTGCCAGTCCATAAGCCTGAGGTGCAAGAAGCGCTGATGGTGAATGAAGAGCTACGCGCGCATGTCTCCATGGGGGATGATTTGGTGCTAAAGGATGAGAAAGGCCGCCTCGTACCGCCTGAATCCGGTGCCTGTGTTGTCATGGATATCCAGACAGGTGAGGTCAAGGTGATGGTATCAACACCTGGCTTTGATCCTAATTTATTTTCTAACAGACTGTCTGTGCGCGATTGGCAGCGCATGAACAGCCATCCCCGCACCCCTTTGTTAAACCGAACCATATCCGGGCTATATGCGCCTGGTTCTACCTTTAAAATGGTGGTTTTGGCAGCGGCTATGGAAGCCGGGGTCATTACTACGAAAACACGCTATGAATGCACTGGCGCATTTGAATTTGGTGACCGTAATTTTCACTGTTGGAACGAGCGCGGACACGGCTTTGTAAATGCCGAGCAATCGCTAGAGCGTTCTTGCGATATCTATTATTATCAGATTGCCCTGAAAACTGGCATTAATCGGATTCATGATATGGCGCGCCGGCTGGGGCTAGGCGATATCAGCGCATTAGGGCTGGTCAGTGAAAAAGAAGGGATTATTCCAAATCGTGACTGGAAGCTGGCAAAGCGTGGTGTTGTCTGGACGCCGGGCGAAACGGTGGTTGCTGGCATCGGCCAGGGGTTTGTTTTGACAACACCACTGCAACTGGCGCTGATGACGGCCAGAATTGCGAATGGTAAATCAGCTATCACCCCCAGCTTGACCAGCCAGAATACCCAGAATATGCAGCAGGAGACGCCCATATTCCCGCCTTTGGATGTATCCCCGGACATTATTCGGTTCTTACATAAAAGTATGCGTAGCGTGATGATTGGCGGTCTGGGAACCGCACGCAAATATGATATCCCTCAGGGGATGGCAGGCAAAACCGGTACGGTCCAGGTAAAACGCATCAGTAAAGAGCAGCGGGAAAAAGGCATTATTGATAATATTGACCGGCCCTGGAAAGAGCGGGATCATGCGCTGTTTGTTGCTTTCGCTCCGTATGAGCGACCGCGCTATGCGATTTCAGTAATTGTAGAGCATGGGGGCAGCGGGTCATCTGCGGCAGCCCCTATTGCCAGTGATATTCTGGATTTCATGCTAAAGCTGGATGGGGTGTCTGCATGATTTTGCGCGTTCTCCAGCTATTATATCGTCTGCCATGGCTGTTGCTGCTTTCTGTGGCCGCATTGGTTGTTGTTGGCACGCTGGCCCTGTATTCCGCGTCTGAGGGTGCCTGGTCGCCCTGGGCAGAACGGCAAATGATACGTGCCGCGATTGGCACCATGTTATTGATTGTTATCAGCGCAATGCCTACGCCATGGCTGCACCGTCTGTCCTATTGGGGGCTGGCATTCGCCATATTGGTATTGCTCGCTTTGCCCTTTATTGGCACCGGTACCGGGGCAACCAGATGGATTGAGGTTGGCCCCTTTAATTTTCAGCCCTCGGAACCTGCCAAATTAGCTGTAATTATTGCACTTGCACGCTACCTTAGCAGTCAGACGCCAGAACAGGTACAGACACTTGTCTCGTATTTGCCAGTTGCCTTGATGTTGGGGATTCCGTTTTCGCTGGTGTTAATACAGCCTGATCTTGGCACGTCTTTTATGTTGCTCTGTGGCGGGTTGTCTGTTGTGTTTGCTGCCGGGGTACCGCGCCGCTATCTGGTTACCGGGATGCTGGCAGCGGCAGCGGCAGCGCCAGTTTTATGGTCCCAGCTTTATGACTATCAAAAAGCCCGTATTATGACCTTTTTAAATCCTGAAGCAGATGTGCTGGGGGCTGGATATCAGATTACCCAGTCAAAGATTGCGTTGGGTTCAGGGGGGCTGTTCGGCAAAGGCTTTTTGCAGGGATCACAAAGCCAGTTAAATTATTTGCCTGAAAAACAAACAGATTTTGTGTTTACCATGATTGGCGAAGAATTTGGATTTGTCGGTAATTTGGCCATATTGCTGGTATATTTCGCGATATTATTATCTGTCATTCTCATCGGTTTGCGCTGTCAGCACCGATTTGGCAGGCTGGTATGTATGGGCATTTCTTTTATGCTGTTTTTGTATATTTTCGTGAATGTTGGGATGGTTACTGGATTATTGCCGGTTGTCGGCGCCCCGCTCCCTCTTATCTCCTACGGGGGCACGGCAATGCTCACGGTGTTTCTGGCTTTGGGGGTGGTGGTCAATATCTCGGTACACAACAAAGTACAGGATAGTGACTTTTATTGAAAAGCTGCCTAAGTTTAGTTTGAACTGATTTAATTACTACATGATATAATAGACGGATAAGGGATAAAAATATGTTTGAAAGCTTTTTCCCACGACCCAAATTATTTTTACTAAGCGCGGTTTTGTTTGCCAGTGTCGCTATTCTGGTTTGGTATGGATTGGGTACAGAAATCGGCCGGGCGCTAGGGTTTGCGCTAGATACCGATCCGAATAACCCGATTGTCGGGGTTGGCTATTTCATCAGTTCCGAATTTCTGTGGTTTTATGTTTATTATATCTTCATTTGCGCGGTTTTCGCGGCATTCTGGTTTCGCTATCTTCCGCACAAATGGCAAATCTGGTCAATTGTTGGTAGCCAGCTTATTCTGTTTTCCACCTATTTCAGTGTACAGGTTTCGGTCGCCATCAATAATTGGCGCCGTCCCTTTTTTGATGCGGTTCAGGATGCGCTGTCTGGCGAAAGCACTACTACAGCCGCCGATTTATACAGCCTGATTTTAATCTTTACCCAAATCGCCTTTGTTTGGATTTGTGTGTATGTCGTCACCCGCTTTTTTGTTAGCCATTATGTGTTTAGATGGCGTACCGCGATGAATGATTTCTATGTCGCGAAATGGGGACAGGTACGCCATATTGAAGGGGCATCCCAGCGGGTGCAAGAAGATACGATGCGCTTTGCCGGCATTGTTGAAGGGCTAGGGGTAGCCATTGTGGATTCTATCATGACCCTGTTTGCCTTTTTGCCGGTTCTGATGGCGCTATCATCAAATGTTACCTCGCTGCCATTTGTTGGCGAGATTGCAAATCCGCTATTGATGGCGGCTATTTTCTGGGCGGTTTTCGGCACGGTCTTTCTGGCAGCTGTGGGGATTAAACTTCCTGGCCTTGAATTTAAAAATCAGCGGGTTGAGGCAGCTTATCGTAAAGAGCTGGTCTATGGCGAAGATGATGAAACCCGCGCCCAGCCGCCGACATTGACGGATCTGTTTTCAAATGTTCGCCGAAATTATTTTCGTCTGTATTTTCACTATATGTATTTTAATGTCGCGCGTAGTTTCTATCTTCAGGCTGATAATATCTTTGCCTATCTATTGCTGATACCAACCATTGCGGTTGGCACGATTACCTTTGGTTTGATGCAGCAAATTCTAACCGCCTTTAGCCAGGTCACAAATTCGTTTCAATATCTGGTGAATTCCTGGCCCACTATTGTTGAATTGCTATCTATCTACAAGCGTTTGCAGGCCTTTGAGGCAGCGATTGCAGATACGCCTTTGCCAAAGATAGATCAGGAATTTATGGCCCGCCCGTCAGAGGACTAAACAGTCCTTTGGCAAATTAGCTGGTCTGGATAGAGGATAATTTTAAAAAGCGGCTGGTGGAATGACCCTCTAGCAAGGGGATCGCCTGTACCTTGCCACCGGCCGCGATCACGGTATCAGCGCCAACAATATCTTCTATCTGGTAGTCGCCGCCCTTGCTCAGATAATCAGGGGCAAGGCTGTTGATCAGCTGTTGCGGTGTGTCGTCTTCAAACAGCACCACCGCATCTACAAAAGGCAGATTAGCCAGAATGGTACTTCGAATATCTTCTGACTGTATCGGCCTTTCTGCGCCCTTTAGCTGCTTTACACTGCTATCTGCGTTCAGCCCGACAATCAGGCGGTCGCAAGCTTGCGCACTTTGCTGCAGGATATGGATATGGCCTGCATGAAGTAAATCAAAACAGCCATTGGTAAAGCCTATTTTCTTGCCATCACCGCGCCATTTTTGGGTAAGCTCTGTTACCCCTGCCAGCGATAGGGCGCGCATCTCCCCACTATTTTGGGCCAGTATTTCCCCGGGTGCCAGACAGGCTGTACCTGATTTTGCAACGACCAGAGACGCGCCAAGATTAGCAAGTTCAGTGGCCTGTTCCAGCGATAATCCAGTGATCAGGCCAGAGGCTAGCAGGGCAATTACCGTGTCGCCAGCCCCTGAAACATCGAAAATTTCGCAAGGGCGGGCAGGCAGTTGAAAAGCGCTATCAGCGGTGACCATCATCATGCCGCGCGCGCTCAAGGTTACCAGGATTTGTTCAATGGCGTTGTGGTGCAGGATATGACGTGCTGCCTCTTCAATGGCCTCCAGGCTATTGTCTGTTAGGCCAGAAGCGCGTCTAAGCTCGGATAAATTCGGCGTTATCAAATCAGCACCGCGATAATCACCGAAATCCGCAGATTTTGGATCGATAATAACCTGTATATTCTGACTATGTGCCAGTTCTGTAAGCTGGGCAACGAGGTCCGGGGGCAGGCATCCTTTGGCATAATCAGACAGGATAAGGATATCGCAATCTGCCATCAGGACCGTGGCTGTTTCCATCAATTTCGCGCTATCATTTGCTGCTAGCGGTGTTGTCACCTCGCTATCTACACGCAGCATTTGCTGGCCAGAGGATAAATAGCGGGTTTTCACCGTGGTCGGCCTGTCAGAACAGATGATAGGGGTAAATAATATCTGCGGTACATCGGCGATAGCCTGTGCCAGCTCGCGCCCCGCATCATCCGCTCCAGCAAGGCCAATCAGGCTAACCCGGCACCCAAGCTGGGCCAGATTGCGGGCAACATTTGCCGCCCCGCCAGTGGTAACGCTGGTGGTGTTTTCGCTTAAAATCGGTATCGGGGCTTCTGGAGAAATGCGATTTACCTCGCCATTCACATAGCGATCAAGCATGATATCGCCAATGACGAGCGCAGACTTTTGCTGCAAATCCATAACATGTTGGACGAGGTGGGCAGGGTCTAGGGTCATGTCTTGTGCCTATTTTTAACCTTTTGGTTTTTAACCTTTTGGTCTTTCACCTTTTGGGCGCGCGCACGAAAGCGTTTTGCCGCCATTGGATAGGTCTTTTGCTCGGCCCGGCTGAGGCTAATCGCATGCGCCTCTACTTTTTGGGTAATAACCGAGCCAGCACCAATAAGGGCATATTCTTCTATCTGCACAGGGGCCACCAGGGCGCTGTTAGAGCCGATAAAGGCATAAGCGCCAATTTCTGTTTTGGCCTTGTTAAACCCGTCATAATTACAGGTGATGGTACCAGCCCCGATATTTGCATGGCTGCCAATATGGGCATCTCCTAAATAGCTAAGGTGATTGGCTTTTGCGCCAGCTTCGAAATGGGCATTTTTGGTTTCAACAAAGTTGCCTATTTTCACCCCTTTTTCCAGAATGGTGCCAGGGCGCAGGCGCGCATGCGGGCCAATAATACATCCCGCTTCTATCGCCGCCCCTTCGATATGGCTAAAGGATTTAATACAGCATCTATCGCCAATGCGGCTGTTTGGTCCGATAACAACATGCGGCTCAATCACCACGTCGCGGCCAAATTGCGTATCTGCAGATAGATAGACGGTTGAGGGATCAACAAGGCTAACCCCCTCTTGCATGGCGCGTTCCCGCAGCCGGGTTTGCATCACCGCTTCCAATTCTGCTAGTTGCAGGCGGTCATTTACCCCTGCGACCTGGCTGGCATCCACCTCCAGATAGCCGGTTTTGATGCCCTGCTGATTAGCCAGCATTATCAGGTCGGTAAGGTAATATTCGCCTTGTGCATTGGCCTTTTCAAGGCGCGGTAAAAGCTGGCATAAAATTTTAGCCTTAGCCGCCATAACCCCGCCATTTACGAATGTGATTTCCCGCTGCTCGGGGCTGGCATCACGCTCTTCAATAATGGCTTTCAGATGCGGGCCATCTATAATCATTCTGCCATAGCCGGTCGGATTGTCCGCGGTAAAGGCAAGACTGCAAATATCTGTCTGGCTGGCGACCTCTTTGGCAAGTTTGGTGATCGTCTCTGACTGGATGAGGGGGGTATCAGCATATAGGATGATAACCGGGTGGTCTGGGGGCAGTTTTGCCAGAGCGTCCAGGCAGCAGGCCACAGCATGGCCTGTGCCTTGCGGCGGGTCTTGTATAAACAGTGCGGCATCTGGCGGAATATGCGGGGTAAAGGCGGCATTATTGGCAGCGGTCACAATAAAGCATGAGGTCGCCCCAGCGCTATGTGCGGCCCCTGTCACCCAGCCAAGAAGCGGGCGGCCGCACAAGTGATGCAGAGGTTTCGGGATCGCAGATTTCAGCCTTTTTCCCTGCCCTGCCGCTAATATAATGACACTAAATTGCATATGCTTATATAGACATGTCAGTACTGGTTTCGCAAGCACTACCATGATTTGCTCCTGCGTCATAATTAAGGCAGCTTATCCAATAATATCTTGGCTTTATCAGGTGCATTGGGTAAAACTTGAGGCAGATTTTATGCATATTTCTTTGCTGGCGATGCAGGGCCGGGTTTTAAAAGAACAGCATAGCGCTGACGATCAATGGAAATGATAAATATATGTGCGGCATTGTAGGGTATATCGGGGAACAGCTGGCATCAAATATTATTCTGGATGCGCTAAAACGGCTTGAATATCGCGGCTATGACAGCTCTGGTATCGCCACTCTGGATGCGGGTGAAATCCACTTGACCAGAGCGGTTGGCAAGCTTGTCCATCTGGATGCTGCCCTGCAGGAAAAGCCGCAAGCTGGACATACAGGTATTGGTCATACGCGCTGGGCAACCCATGGCGGGGTTACAGAGGCCAACGCACATCCCCATCTGGCCGGGGATGAGGTGGCTATTGTTCATAATGGCATTATTGAAAATTACGCAGAATTAAAATCAGAATTGCTGGCCAAAGGGCATCACTTTTCCTCGCAAACAGATAGCGAGGTATTAGCCCATTTGTTTCAGGACGCCCTGTCACAAGGGGCGACAGGGACGCGGGCCATGCAAACTGTTCTCAGCAAGATTAAAGGGGCATTTGCGCTGGCCGTAATGTTGCGAGAATATCCGAACCAGCTATTTGTTGCCCGCAATGCCTCGCCATTGGCAATCGGTGTGGAAGAGGGGCTGGTTTGCGTAGCCTCTGATGCGATGGCGATGGCGCATTTAACGCGCAATATCATTTATTTGAAA
>JBMHCK010000010.1:0-6758 GCA_049889955.1 Puniceispirillaceae bacterium (SeqCode) | reverse complement strand
TGGGCCTGCTATACCTTATTCCGGAAACTGACCTGCCAGACGCCCAGCCAGACGAATTATGGCATATTCAGCGTATTGGGCTGGGCATTCCAGAAGGGGTTGCAGACCTGACCCCCAACCGGGCCTTGATGCTGGAAGCTGGCTTGCAGCATTTGGCAGCGGTTGATTTCAAAAAGGGGTGCTATATCGGTCAGGAAGTAACCGCACGTACCCATTATCGCGGGCTGGTGAAACGCCGGCTATTTCCGATCACCGCACCCAATAACGGACCAGAGACAGGGGCCGCTGTGATGATGGCAGAAAAAATCGTTGGCCAATGCGGCTCTGTTGCCAATGATGATGAACAGTTCATCGCTCTGGCCAGTATCCGCCTGGATGCTGTCCGGCAGGTTATTGCACAGGATGCTACCCTCAGCCTGGAAGATGGCACGCCTGTACATCTAACCATCCCTGAATGGATGCATCCTCTGCCGGGCTTTGATACAGCAGAGGAATAAATTGGCGCTATCTTCTGGCAAAGCCGCGCCTGATTTCACCCTGATAATCTTCCCCCAATAATCTTATCCCAATAATCTTATCTGGGTGATGTCGTCTCACGCAGATGATCGCGCCACATCGCCTTGCCTAGCGAGACGCACATCAACCCCATCAGCATGGTAAAGGGCAAGGCCCCGATAATCATCGCACTTCTAAGCGCTTCCATCGGGTCAGATCCGCCATTGGTTTTACCCGCAATCAATAAGGTGCCGATAACAAGGGTCAGGATAACGCCCCAGACAATACGATGCTTAATCCCTGTTTTCTGCTCGCCGCCAGACATAATCGTATTCATCTCCAAAATACCTGAATCAGCAGAGGTTACCAAAAAGGTGAGGATTAGCAACACACACATCAAACTTATCGCTGTCAGAAACCCGCCAGATAGCATATGCCCCAGGGTTACAAACAGCTTGGAAGTACTGGAAGCGGCGATAATCTCGCCATTGGCCCCGCCGGTTAGCTCTAGGTCAATGGCTGTTGCCCCCAATATCGTCATCCAGGCAAAACACACTAAAGCCGGAGCAATGACACATCCGACGATAAACTCTCTTACTGTGCGCCCTTTGGAAATACGCGCTAAAAACAACCCGACAAAAGGCGAGAAAGCAATCCACCATGCCCAGTAAAAAGTTATCCAGCCAGCTTGCCAGCCAAATTGGCGACCTGGCTCTCCTGCGGCATAGGCCGCAGCCAGCACATCTTCTGGCAATTGGGCGGCGGCCCCGCTAAGGCCGGATTTAAACCCGTCAAAACTGCCCCATGCGTTGGTTGCCCCTGCTTGCATATCGCTGGCAAAAGGGGCTACGGCAGCTGGCAGGCCAGCTACAAAGCTGTCTGCAGATTGCGGCCAAAACGCCCCGAAGCTAAGCGACAGAAAATTCAGAATATAGTCGACAAGCGCGGTGCCATAAGCAGTCATAGCAAAGACAAAAGAGCCAAAGATTACAAAGGTCAGCAACAAAATAATCGACAAGACGAGATTAAGGTTAGACAGATATTTAATGCCCCTGCCAACCCCGGAAACTGCGGATAAAATAGATAATCCCATGATCACCACCAGCCCCGATATCAGCCCAACGGTACCTGGCGCGGGTGTCGCCCCGCCCAAATCCATCATCCAGCTCATGCCGGTAATCGCATACATCCCCTCAATAAATTGCGAGACGCCAAAACCAATGGTAACCGATACCCCAAGGATGGTCGCCACCACGCCCAGCACATCCATAATATGCCCCAAAAAGCCATTAACAGCAGAGCCAAATAAAGGCGTTAATGCCGAGCGAATGGTCAGCGGCATGCCGCGTGTATAGGCATAATAGGCCAGCGACAATCCCGTCACGACATAAATCGACCAGGCATGAAACCCGTAATGCAGGAATGTATATCGATATCCGGATTCCAGCGCTTCGGCGGTATTAGGGGCCACATCACCGGAAAGTACCACCGGGTTAGACCCCCACAGACCCAGCGGCTCGGCCGTGGCAAATACCATCAACCCTACCCCGAGACCAGCGCCAAACATCATGGAAAATCAGGAAAAATTGGAAAATTCGGGTGCCTCACCCGGCTGTCCCATAATCATCTTTCCTGTTTGCGGCAAGGCCGCCACCAGACACAGGAAAAAGCTGAATAGCCACGCATTGATGATGTAAAACGCATTGAAATCTTCCAACAGCCGCCAATTCAAACTGCCCAGAACATTATTGGCATTGGCAGGCCACACCAACGCCCAAATAACAAGCACGACCATAATTCCTTTACTTAGCAAAGCAATTTCTTGCGAGTGTCCCTCATAAAAACCAGATGCAGCTTTGGCAATCTTCACTTCTGTAAAAGCTGGTTTAAGCGCCATTTTGATCTCCTTCCTATGCCATCTATCCACAATCGATAGGGCATTCTATGGCGCGCACAGACTGCAAAAAGACATCTTTCTGCCTGTACCATCATATATCGGCGTTAAACATATCATCGCATGAAAGACAGCCGCCCCCCGCAAGGCCGTACGCTTTCAAAGGCCAGCCAGACAGGCTGCCCCCTTGTTCACCACAAAGCTTCTAGCGATTAAGAATTACTGTCAAATAAGGGATAAATTATATCCCGCCAGACAGGCTACCGTGCGGTCCAGCCGCCATCCACGCTCATCGTGGTGCCGGTAATCGCGCCGGCTTTTTTATCTGCCAGAAACAGCGCGATATCGGCTATCTGTTGTTCGGTAATAAATCTGCCAGAGGGATGTTTTTCCTTGATAAGGTCAAGGCCAGCAGCGTCAAAATCAAGGCCGGTAATCTGTTGATGGGCAGCTACCTGCTGTGCGACCAGGGGGGTAAGCACAAAGCCCGGACAAATCGCGTTACAGGTAATATCGCTGTCCGCTGCTTCCAGCGCCACCGTTTTGGTCAGCCCAACCAGCCCATGTTTCGCCGCGACATACGCAGATTTATGGACCGAGGCGACCAGCCCATGTGCCGAGGCGATATTAATAATTCGGCCATAACCAGCTGCCCGCATGGCCGGCAGACAGGCCGCTATCAGATGAAAGGGCGCGGTTAAATTAACATCAACTATCGCCTGCCAGGCTTCGGGCGGAAATTCATCTATCGGGGCTACATGCTGAATACCGGCATTATTTATCAGAACATCTATGGCGCCCTTTTGTTGCTCTGCCCGGCGGACAAGGTCTCTGGCGGCCTCTCCATTGCGCAAATCTGCCCCATCAAAAATACAGGAAGCTGCGCCTTTATCTATCAGGTTGGCTGCAATCGCTGCCCCCTCATCCTCGCCAAGCTTCCCGCCAACCACCAAATGGCCGCCACCTGCGGCAAAGGCGTGTGCCATAGCAAGGCCCAGCCCCGAGACACCGCCCGTTATCACAATGGTCTGATTGGAAAAATCTGTCATTATCTCTACTCAATCCTTAACACAAAATTCCCGCAAAATACTGCTCGCTAGTGGTGCGCGCTATTTTTTAAACAACGCATCGGCAGCCGAGCTTACCTTCTTTTTCTGTTCAATAATTTGTTTACATTGCGCGATTTCAGCTTCCAGATTGGCGATATAATTCTGCAAATCCTCGATATTCCATTCCGTCAGATTTTTGGGCGCCTGTGACGGACGCTGATCTTCAAAATCATCTGGCATCATTCCCCCTCCCGCTTGTCAGATATACCGATATTCAGGTGAATTCACGTTAGGATATAAATGCATGGTTTGCAATTCTGGATAAGACGTTTATATATAGAGACAGGTTTCCCGTCATACCCAAGGCATTGAACCTGCAAATCCCGCTCTTCTTTTTACCTGGACAGAGCGAGGGAGTTGCAAAACAATCAGGCTATGGTCTGATGTGCCTGATGAAGTGACAAATAAGCGGCCCTGAACATAGGGCAAAGAAAGGCGAGAAGAGATGACACAATTGCTTATGCCTAAGGCCACAGCTGTATGGCTAATAGATAATACTGCCCTGACATTTGATCAGATTGGCGATTTTTGTAATCTGCACCCGCTGGAAGTTCAGGCTATCGCTGATGGCGAGATTGGTGCTGGCATGCAAGGCTATGACCCGGTTGCAAATTCACAAGTTAGCCGTGAAGAGCTAAACCGTTGTGAAGCAGACCCAGAAGCGCGCTTGAAAATGGCCGCCTCAAACCTGCCCCAGCCAACCGCCCGCACCAAAGGCCCGCGCTATGTGCCGGTTGCGCGCCGCGGCGATAAGCCAGATGCCATCGCCTGGCTGGTAAAACATCACCCAGAGCTGTCAGATGCCCAGATTGGCAAGCTGATCGGTACCACCAAAGATACCATCACAAAGATCAGAGAGCGCACCCATTGGAATATCACCAATATTCAGCCAAAACATCCGGCTATGCTGGGATTATGCAAACAGCCTGACCTGAACGCCGCGATTGAAAAGGCTGGTGGCCAGCCAAAGCAGGATGCAGAACAGGTCGCCAATTTATCTGAAGTGCCATAAGCCCATATGCGTTTAGGCAGGGTGCGGCAAGCACCCTTCATACAGAAATTGCTGTCGGGTAAAAACAGCCACTTCAGAGTGTGCATGCTGTTTGAAAACCACCTTGTCAAATTCTGTCTGGCATATCCAGTCACCTGATATATCTGGCTGGTTACTAGTGAAATCATTGGGGGTAAACAGACCAATACAGAGCTGATTTTCTGTGTCACGTGCTGAAGGGTAGCAAAACGCAGTAACACCAGCGTCACGCATATCACGGCCCAGCCTTTGGGCGTGCATATAATCCTGTTTATGGGTGATGAGTTCAGAGAATTGATTAAAGGACGAGGCATCCAGCGATATTCCCTTTTTTGCGTGATAGCCGATACTGAACATGGTGTGGCGTGACCTCAACACAGCGGTTGGCACAGGCCCTTGTTCCTCTCCCTGCATAGAATCCAAAAAACAAATCTGTAAAAGGCGGCCTCTTCCAGACAGGTCTTATTCACTACCGCACCATAAAATAATGAGGGTAAATCGTGATCGGAAAACCGTGACCCCTACTCTAGAGGCGGATATCTAAACGGTGTTTTCAGCAAATAATGAAGCCTGCCTGTTGCATCTGATAGCGCGGGCTTATTATCCTCTAACAGGCTTTCCAAAACCGCCTGTTCTTCAATATTACCCACATAATCCATTGTGGCAATCTGGCTTTGGCTTTCCAATAGCCGATATAATGTCCCGGATAGCGGTTTTATATGCAGATGCCCGTTACATTTTTGCCATATCATTAAATTTTCGCCCTTATCGCATCTACAAAACGTAACACGCTGACCAGGCCTATGATGGTTTTAATCTGCTCGGCGGGAACGCCATTTGTCTCCTTATTTGCCGTGCGCATGAAATGCTGTATCCAAGCCGGATCTGCATCTGTCAGGCTGGATAGTTCGCGCCCCAGCCGGAACAGCAATAAGGCCAACTCACCTTCTTTTGTTTGCGGATCAAGTCCGGCATTGGTTTTCAGGCGGCTAACAGATGATCTGTCCATGCCCAGAACGGCACCCAATTCTGTCTGATTAAGCCCTAACTGTTGTGCAACTCTAAACGTTGCTTTTGTCAGGACCTTACGCAGATCTGGCCCGGCCCTATATAACTCAGAGGTGGATGGTATCATATGCCTACCCCTATCGCGTTATTACCTTAGTTGAGCATTTTACATGCTCTTCAAAGGCCTATTTTGTTTTATATCGCACACTATAAGGCATAATTGTGAAAAATGCGACCAAACAGCCCGGCATCATCTGGCCATATATCGGGACTAGAGCCTTCCAACCGCCTCCAGCGCGGCTATGATCTCGTCCAATATGGCAGGGTCATCAATGGTTGCTGGGATCGGATAATCTTCGCGGTTAACCATCTTTTGCATGGTTGCCCGCAAAATCTTTCCAGAGCGCGTTTTCGGCAGGCGTTGGACAATCACTGCCTGTTTAAAGGCAGCTACCGGCCCTATCTCGGCGCGAACCTTTGCTACAATCTCGGCAATTATCTGATCGCCAGCGCGTGCCACGCCAGATTTCAGCACAATAAAGCCTAGCGGTACCTGACCTTTTAGCGCGTCATTAATGCCAATTACCGCACATTCTGCAACATCCGGGTGGCTAGCTAAAACTTCTTCCATACCTCCTGTGGACAGCCTGTGCCCAGCAACATTGATAATGTCATCGGTACGGCTCATCACAAAGATATAGCCATCCTCGTCAATATAGCCGGCATCGCCAGTTTCATAAAATCCCGGAAAGGCAGACATATAGCTATCAATAAAGCGGGCATCATTATTCCACAGTGTTGGCAAGCTACCAGGCGGCATTGGCAGCTTTACCACGATAGAGCCAATTTTCCCGGCGGCAGCTAGATTGCCACCTTCGTCCAGCACTTGTACATCCCAGCTTGGTACCGCTGGCCCGGAAGACCCAGCCTTTACTGGTAATAATTCGATACCTGTACAGTTTGCTGCGATAGGCCAGCCAGTTTCGGTTTGCCACCAATGGTCAATTGTGGGCACGCCCAGCTTTTCCTCGCACCAATGCAAGGTATCAGGATCACACCGCTCACCAGCCAGAAACTGAAATTTAAAATGTGATAGGTCAAATTGCTGAATAAGCTTGCCTTCTGGATCTTCTTTTTTGATAGCCCGTATCGCTGTGGGGGCGGTGAACATTGTCCGCACCTTATGCTCGGAGATAACACGCCAGAACGTAGCGGCATCTGG
>JBMHCK010000009.1:0-13420 GCA_049889955.1 Puniceispirillaceae bacterium (SeqCode) | reverse complement strand
AGTGGTATAATCAGCAAGGAAAGAGCGACCATCCGGGCTTTCGCAGCTATTCTGTATCCGGGCGGGTGGCCCGGCCAGGTGTGGTGCGCGCCCCTGCTGGCAGCTCTGTGGCCGAGCTGATTGAACACTGTGGCGGCATGGCAGAGGGGCATGTTTTCAAGGCCTATCTGCCAGGAGGGGCCTCTGGCGGTATTCTGCCAGCAACAAAGGCGGATATCCCGCTTGATTTTGGCGGGGCTCTGGCCGAAGAGGGATGTTTTGTTGGCTCGCATGCGGTGGTTGTGCTGTCAGACCAGGATAATATGTGGCAAGCAGCCCTTAATCTGATGCAATTTTTTAAACATGAATCTTGTGGGCAATGCACCCCGTGCCGTTCGGGAACTGAAAAAGCGGTTACGCTGATGCAAGATAGCTCGCCAGATTTAGAGCTGCTGCATGAATTATCAGCAACAATGACAGATGCCAGTATTTGCGGATTAGGACAAGCAGCCTCTAACCCGCTATTAAGCGTGATGAAACATTTTCCAGAAGATATCCCGAATGACACGACCGGAACATCCAGACCCGGAACATCCAGATAGGGAGGGCGTAAGCGATGAAAGATACAGCTGAAAAATTATCTATTACCCTAGAGCTGGATGGGCGCGAGATATCCACGACATCTGATATGACCATCTGGCAAGTGGCCAAGGCACAGGGCATTGATATCCCGCATCTATGCTATAAGGATGATGATAATTACAGATCGGATGGCAATTGCCGTGCCTGTATGGTCGAGATTGAAGGCGAGCGCGTATTGGCCGCCTCTTGCCAGCGGAAAGCCGCATCTGGCATGAAAATCAGCACCCAGAGCGAACGCGCTGAAAAGGCGCGCAACATGGTTATGGAACTGCTGCTAGCAGATCAGCCTGCCAGAACAGATGCACATGATCCCGCCTCTCATTTATGGCAGTATGCCGACAAACAACAGATTGAAACCAGCCGATTTGCCAGCAAAGACGCACCTGAAGCCGATAGCAGCCATCCCGCGATTGCGGTAAATATGGATGCCTGTATTCAGTGTAATTTATGCGTGCGGGCGTGCCGCGAGGTACAGGTTAATGATGTTATCGGGCTGGCTGGGCGCGGGGCAGATGCGCATATTATCTTTGATTTTGACGATGATATGGGCGCGTCTACCTGTGTTGGGTGCGGGGAATGTGTCCAGGCCTGTCCAACTGGCGCGCTGATGCCAAAAACCGTGCTGGCAGATGATCAAAAGCTGGCTATAACACCAGACAAGCAAGTTGATTCTGTTTGCCCCTATTGCGGGGTCGGATGCCAGCTGACCTTTAATGTCAAGGATGACAAAATTGTTTCTGTAAATGGGCGCAGCGGACCTGCAAATAACAGCCGTCTATGCGTAAAAGGGCGGTATGGATTTGACTATATTCACAATCCTGAACGGCTGACACAGCCGATGATTCGCCGCGAGGATGTGCCAAAACATGCCTCTCTTCCTTTTGACCCTGCCAATCCCCTCACCCATTTTCGGCCCGCAAGCTGGGAGGAAGCCCTTACCCATGCCGCCAATGGATTTATGAAGATAAAAGACCGTGATGGCGCCTCTGCTCTGGCCGGATTTGGGTCTGCCAAAGGCACGAATGAAGAAGCCTATCTGGTACAAAAGCTGGTGCGAAGCTGTTTTGGTACCAATAATGTCGATCATTGCACGCGGCTTTGTCATGCCTCGTCTGTGGCTGCCTTGCTGGAAAATATCGGCTCAGGGGCGGTTACAGCCTCTTTCTCGCAATGCCTGAATTCAGACGCGATTATTGTTATTGGCGCAAACCCGACGGTTAATCATCCGGTAGCAGCGACCTATATCAAAAATGCGGCTAAATCGGGAGCTAAGTTATTTGTAATGGATCCGCGTGGCCAGGCCCTGGATCGCTATGCCACAAACAGCCTGAATTTCACGCCAGGCAGTGATGTGGCGCTGTTAAATGGCATGTTGCACACCATCATCAACGAAAAGCTATATGATGAAGCCTATGTCGAGACACATACCGAAGGGTTTGATGCGCTGGTAAAACAAACCAAAGCAACCAGCCCGGAAGCTATGGCCCTGATTTGCGGGATTGAGGCAGATGTTATTCGGTCTGTTGCCCGCCAATTCGCCGCTGCCAAGGCTGGCATTATTTTTTGGGGAATGGGCGTGTCCCAGCATACCCACGGCACAGATAACGCACGCTGCCTAATCTCGCTGGCGCTGCTAACCGGAAATGTCGGCAAGCCTGGCTCTGGATTGCACCCGCTGCGGGGGCAAAATAATGTGCAAGGGGCCTCGGATGCTGGCCTTATTCCGATGTTTTTCCCCGATTATCGTTCTGTTGAAGATGTTACTACCCGCCGGGAATATGAAAATCTGTGGGGGGTAGAGCTGGATTCCACCAAGGGGCTGACTGTTGTTGAAATCGCTGATGCTGCTTATGATCGCACCATCAAGGGTATTTATGTAATGGGCGAAAATCCGGTTATGTCTGACCCAGATCAAGCCCATGCCCGAGAAGGCTTTGCCAGATTAGAGCATCTGGTGGTTCAGGATATTTTTATGACCGAGACCGCCGCCTTTGCGGATGTGATTCTCCCCGCCTCTGCCTTTCCAGAAAAAACCGGCACAGTGACCAATACAGACAGGCGGGTTCAGATGGGGCGTATCGCGGTACCAATGCCAGGAGATGCCCAGCAGGATTGGTGGATAATTCAGGAATTGGCTAATCGCATGGGACAGGATTGGTCCTATCAGGGGCCAGCAGATATATTCGCAGAAATGCGGGTTGTGATGCCATCTCTCACCGGGATTAGCTGGCAACGGCTAGAGGCTGAGGATGCGGTAACCTATCCTTGTGCGGATGAGAAAAGCGCCGGAGAGGATGTTATTTTTGGCGATGCCTTCCCGACCGCTAGCGGGCGTGGGCGAATGACCCCTGCCTCTATCCTGCCGCCAGATGAAGTGCCAGATGAAACCTTCCCTCTGGTATTATCGACTGGCCGCCTGCTAGAACATTGGCATACAGGTTCAATGACCAGGCGGGCACAGGTTCTGGATGCGCTGGAACCGGCAGCAGAGGTACATATTAGCGCTGAGGATATGTCCGATATGGCGATTACCCCTGGCCAAAATATTTGTGTAGAGACCCGGCGCGGCAAAATTGAATTGTTTGCCCGAATTGACCCGAATCTGCCAAAAGGGATGATCTTTATCCCTTTCTGCTTTACCGAGGCCCCTGCCAATATGCTGACAAATCCGGCACTTGATCCCTATGGAAAGATCCCTGAATTAAAGTTTTCTGCGGCCCGGTTAAAAATACCGGAAACCACCATAGCCGCTGAATAGAAACGTGTCAGGACGATAGAATTTTCCTGTTATATAGCCCGATAACCCGCAGGTAAATGCGCGCAATAAACATCCTTATTGTCGCACCCTGGCATCTATCATTGATGCCACGCAGCAAAGCGACTACACTATGCGAACGGGACAGGGAGCATTTTTGCTGAGATACCTAATTTATCAAAGCTGAAAACGGGGAAAACAGGTGGATTATCAGTCTCTGTTACAAGATAAAGTCGAACAGTTAAAAGATGAAAATCGGTATCGACATTTTGTCGAGCTGGAGCGTCTGACTGGGCGGCATCCCTATGCTTTGTGGAATCATCCCACCGGCCCGCGTGAAGTTATCATCTGGTGTTCAAATGATTATTTGGGCATGGGACAAAGCGAGCATGCGATAGGATCGATGCGGGATGCGGTCACCGCGCATGGCACCGGGGCTGGTGGTACGCGCAATATTTCCGGTACCAGCGCCTCTATCGTCGCTCTGGAAAACGAGCTTGCCAGCCTGCATGCCAAAGAACGCGCCCTTGTCTTTACGTCAGGCTATGTTGCTAATGAAGCGTCTATAAGCGCGCTTATCAGCTTGCTGGATAATCCGATCATTTTGTCTGATTCGATGAACCATGCCTCTATCATTTCCGGCATCCGTTATGGCCGCGCCGAAAAAATGATATTCCGCCATAATGATACCGCACATCTGGAAGAGCTGTTAAAGACACTGCCGAAAGACCGGCATAAAATCATCATTTTCGAATCTGTCTATTCGATGGATGGCGATGTATCGCCTATCGCTGAAATCGTTGCGCTGGCGAAAAAATATAACGCCATGACCTATCTGGATGAGGTGCATGCGGTAGGCATGTATGGCGCGCAAGGCGGCGGTATTGCCCAGCGTGACGGCATCGAGCATGAAATCGATATTATTCAGGGTACACTTGGCAAAGCCTTTGGCGCGATGGGCGGCTATATCGCTGGCAGCGACGCACTATGCGATGCGGTACGCGGATATGGCTCTGGCTTTATCTTTACCACTGCGATGCCTCCTGCCCTTGCTGAAGCTGCACTTTCTTCTATCCGCTATTTGCGGGCCTCAAACACCGAGCGCGAAAAACAGCAAGAACAGGCAAGCTATCTGAAAGAAAAACTGCGTGAACGCGGCCTGCCTGCCATGGCGAGCACAACCCATATCGTGCCAGTAATGGTTGGGGATGCGATGAAAACCTCAGAGATTAGCTGGACATTGCTACAAGAACATAATTTATACATCCAGCCTATCAATTATCCGACCGTGCCGCGCGGCACTGAACGGCTGCGGATAACCCCTGGCCCGTTACATACCAAAGAAATGATAGAACATTTGGTAGAATGCCTGGACAGGGTTTTCCGTCAGGTACAGCCGCCAGCCTATCAGCCAGATTTTCCGCCGTTAAATCGCCTTACAGGATAGACGGTTTCGCCTATCCACCTATATCTGTAAGAGAAACAAGGTCGCCCTGTTTTTAAGGGGATACTTGATGAGTAAGATTTTGAATAGATAGGGTTACTTATGAGCGTAAAGCCACTTCCGGGGGACCACCCAAATTGGCCATCCCATGCAAAAACAGGCTTGTTGTTAGTTAATCTGGGGACTCCAGACGCCACAGATAAAAAGTCCATGCGGCGCTATCTGAAGCAATTTCTTTCCGATAAGCGGGTAATCGAAGTCCCGCGCCTGTTATGGTGGCTGATTCTTAATCTGATTATCCTGAATATTCGCCCAAAACGTTCTGGGGCAGCCTATGATAAAATCTGGCTAAAGGACGATCCGGATGGATCGCCACTACGCAAATATACTCGCCTGCAAGCTGAAATGCTGCAGGCACATTATGGCGAGCGCGAAGATCTGGTTGTGGATTGGGCGATGCGCTATGGCCAGCCCTCTATCCCGGACAGGCTAGAGGCGATGCAAAAGATGGGATGCAACCGATTTGTGATTATCCCGCTTTATCCGCAATATGCCGCATCGACCACCGCAACAGTTAATGATGAGGTGTTTGAATGGGCGCTGAAACAACGATGGCAGCCCGCCATTCGTACCGCCCCGCCATGGCATGATCACCCCGCCTATATCGACGCACTGACCCAGTCTTTGGCCGCACATTTCAAGGGGCGCGAGATGCCCGAACATTTGATGCTGTCTTTTCATGGCATCCCCTATCGCTATTTTGTGCAAGGGGATCCCTATCACTGTCACTGCATGAAAACCGCCCGTCTGGTGCGGGAAAAGCTGGACTGGGATACAGAGAAATTCCATGTTTGCTTTCAATCTCGCTTTGGCTCAGAGCCATGGTTGCAACCCTATACAGATGAGACGCTGGAACGGCTGGGGGCTGAAAAAGTCGCCTCTCTGGCCCTGATGGCACCTGGATTTTCAGCAGACTGTTTGGAAACGCTGGAAGAGCTGGCTATGGAAGGTCAGGAAAGCTTTCACGAACATGGTGGCGGCCAGTTTGATTATGTACCCTGCCTGAATGCCAGTGATCCCGGGATGGCCGTTATCCGTCAGATTGTCGATGAAAATCTGGCTGGCTGGATAAAGCCAGCATAAAACACTCCCTGCCCCTGTGACGTGTTGAAAAATAGCCAGACCCGCTATCCGGCTTGACACCCTGTTTGCTATACTTAAAAATGAACAAACGTTCATTTAACAAAGGCAGCTAATGGCCCGTCCAGCTGGTATTAAGGGAAAACAAACCCGGCAGCGTATTCTAAGCAATAGCCTGAAGCTATTTGCCCGCTCAGGCTATGCAGCGGTAAGCATGCGCGAAATTGCCGAGGCGGTTGGGGTAGGTCCAGGGGCCTTATATAATCATTTTGCGACCAAACAGCATATTTTAATGGCCATTATGGAAGAGCATATGCGGGCCCTGCTGGCAGCCTATGCAGAAAACACCACCCCCGCCAATGAAGCTAAAAATGATACAGCGACAACGAAATTAGAAGCGTTTGTGCGCTTTCACATCAGCTATCATATCGCCCTGCCAGATGCGGTGTTTCTGTCCTACATGGAATTGCGCGCATTAGAGCCGGAAAATTTCAAAATCATTGAAGATTTGCGGCGCGAATATGAAGCTATTTTAAAACAGATATTGCACCTCGGGGTTCAACAAAAACAGATCAGGGTTGAAGATATACATGTTAGCGCGATGGCCATATTGGCTATGCTAACTGGCGTTACCAGCTGGTTTCGCCAGCAAGGCCGCCTGTCTGCACTCGAAATTGAGGATATCTATCTATCGCTGGTGATGCGCGCGCTCGCCCTGCCTTCAGAAGCGAAGCTGGCACAAAACCTGGATAGAAAAAGAGCATAAAGGGCAAGGCAAAACAGCTTATCCTGCACTACCATTGAGAAAGGCATACCATGTTTGATAAAGAAATGAATTTCAATCTGGGCGAGGAGATAGATACCCTTCGTGAAATGGTACGCCGCTTTGCCAAGGAGGAGATTGCCCCGCGTGCAGATGAGATTGATAAAAGCAATGAATTTCCGGCTGATCTGTGGGAAAAAATGGGCGAAATTGGCCTGCATGGGATTACCGTTCCACAAAGCGAAGGCGGCGCTGGCATGGGATATCTGGCCCATTGTGTTGCGATTGAGGAAATAAGCCGGGCTTCGGCTTCGGTTGGGCTATCTTATGGCGCCCATTCCAATTTATGTGTGAACCAAATTGCCAGATGGGGTACGCCAGATCAGCGCCAAAAATATCTGCCAAAGCTGATATCTGGCGCGCATATAGGCTCGCTGGCGATGTCCGAGTCTTCTTCTGGCTCTGATGTGGTTTCGATGCGCCTGAACGCCGAAAAACGTAATGACAGATTTGTGCTGAATGGCAGTAAAATGTGGATAACCAATGGCCCGAATGCCAGCACATTGGTGGTCTATGCGAAAACCGATAAACAGGCGGGATCGCGCGGAATTACAGCATTTTTAATTGAAAAGGAAATGGCGGGTTTCAGTACTGGCCAAAAGCTGGACAAGCTGGGCATGCGCGGCTCGAACACCTGTGAGCTGATCTTTGAGAATTGCGAGGTGCCGTTTGAAAATGTACTCGGCGAGGAAGGCAAAGGCGTAAATGTATTAATGTCGGGGCTGGATTTTGAACGGGTGGTACTTGCCGCTGGCCCGGTTGGCATTATGGCGGCGGCAATGGATATTGTTGTGCCCTATATCCACGAGCGCGAGCAATTTGGCCAGCCTATTGGCAGTTTTCAGCTGATGCAGGGAAAAATTGCCGATATGTACACCACAATGAATGCCTGTCGATCTTATGTCTATGCGGTGGCTGCTGCGTGTGATCGCGGCGAGACAACCCGCAAGGATTCAGCCGGATGTATTCTTTATGCGGCGGAAAAAGCCACGCAAATTGCCCTGGAAGCGATACAGTGTCTGGGCGGAAACGGATATATCAATGACTATCCAACTGGCCGCTTACTGCGAGATGCCAAGCTTTATGAAATTGGGGCGGGTACTTCGGAAATCAGACGGATGCTTATCGGAAGAGAGCTTTTCAATGAAACGGTCTGATTTATCCCGCGCAAGCGCGGCATTTTTTGCACCTCCCGGCCCCTGTCAAGCCGCCTGTTCTGTATGGCAGGTTGCTGCAGGCTGGCAAGCGTTCAAGGATATCCATAAAAATCAGAGGCAGATATGAGCATCCTGACATCAAAATTATCGCTACAGGACAAAATTGCACAGAATAATCGAACAGCCATGCAGGCCCTTAACGACCTTGCGGCAAGCCGCGCAGAAAAGCTGTTGCAAGGTGGCAGTGAAAAATCACGAGCCCGGCATATCAGTCGCGGAAAACTCTTGCCACGCACCCGCATAGACAGGCTGCTGGATAAGGGCGCACCATTTTTAGAAATAGGCCTTTTTGCCGCATGGGGACATTATGAAGATGAGGTGCCATCAGCGGGCCTGATTGCAGGGGTTGGCAAAATATCTGGCCAGTGGTGCATGATTATCTGCAATGACGCAACGGTAAAGGGCGGGACATATTACGCACTTTCCGTAAAAAAACATCTGCGCGCCCAGGAGATTGCCGAGCAAAACAACTTGCCCTGTTTATATCTCGTAGATTCCGGCGGGGCTAACCTGCCTAATCAGGACGAAGTGTTTCCAGACCGGGATCATTTTGGCCGTATTTTTTATAATCAGGCCCGAATGAGCGCCGCTGGCATCCCGCAAATAGCGGTTGTGATGGGATCGTGCACAGCTGGCGGGGCCTATGTGCCGGCCATGTCTGACCAATCTATTATCGTTGCCAGGCAAGGCACGATTTTTCTGGCAGGCCCGCCCCTGGTCAAAGAAGCAACAGGTGAGGATGTTGACGCTGAGACCCTTGGCGGGGGAGATACCCATACACGACTTTCTGGAGTAGCAGATTATCTGGCGGATAATGATGAACATGCGCTTACCCTGGCACGTGAAATTGTCAGCAATCTGAACAGCCAGAGACCTGCCGCCTCGCTAAAACCAGCAACTGCCCCGCTTTATCCAGCAGAAGATTTACTCTCCATTATACCATCAGATCCCAAACAACCCTATGATGTGCGCGAAATTATCGCCCGATTGGTAGATGGCTCAGCATTTGATGAATTTAAAGCCCGATATGGCACAACCCTGGTTTGCGGCTTTGCCCATATTGACGGCGCCCCGGTGGGTATCCTGGCCAATAACGGGGTGTTATTTTCGCAAAGTTCGCAAAAGGGCGCGCATTTTATAGAATTATGCTGCCAGCGTGGCATTCCATTACTGTTTTTACAGAATATCACTGGCTTTATGGTCGGTTCTGCCTATGAGGCGGGCGGCATCGCCAAAGATGGGGCAAAGCTGGTCGCCGCGGTATCGGTTGCGAATGTACCAAAACTGACAGTGATAATCGGCGGCTCATATGGGGCGGGTAATTATGGCATGTGCGGACGGGCCTTTGGGCCGAATTTTCTATGGATGTGGCCAAATGCAAAAATTGCGGTAATGGGCGGCGAGCAGGCAGCTGGTGTGTTGGCAAGGGTACGCCGTGCGGGCCTTGAAAAACAGGGCAAAACATGGAGCGAGGCAGAAGAATCTGCCTTTAAACGCCCGGTTCTAGAGCAATTTTCCACCCAAAGCGACCCCTATTATGCCTCAGCCCGTTTATGGGATGATGGCATTATTGCCCCGCTAAAAACCCGTGATGTGCTGGCTATCTGCCTGAAAATTGTTGCAGGGGCACCGCCGCGTCCCCGTCAAGCCCCCATATTCAGAATGTAAGGCTATGCTATGATAGAAACATTACTTATTGCCAATCGCGGTGAAATTGCCTGTCGCATTATAAAAACCGCGCGCAAGATGGGAATCCGCACTGTCGCTGTCTATTCAGAGGCAGATAGACAGGCCTTGCATGTCCAGCTCGCTGACCAGGCGATTTTTATTGGTCCGGCAGAGGCCCATGCCAGCTATCTGAATAGTGATGCCCTGTTGGATGCGGCGGCGGCCAGCACGGCAGATGCGATACATCCTGGCTATGGGTTTTTGTCAGAAAATCCAGAGTTTGCGCGCGCTGTCCAGCAAGCTGGGCTGATTTTTGTTGGCCCGACTGCCGATATTATCGAAAAGATGGGCCGCAAGGATGGCGCACGCCAGCGTATGGCCGCAGCCGGGATTCCGGTGGTACCGGGCTATGATGGTGCTGATCAGTCAGAGGCATATCTGGTCGCAAAGGCCAGCGAAATCGGTTATCCGCTGTTAATCAAAGCGCGTTCTGGCGGCGGCGGCAAGGGTATGCGCCTTGTTGAAAAAGTGGCAGATTTCCTGGAAGCCCTGAGCAGCGCAAAAAGAGAAGCTGCGTCCAGCTTTGCTGATGATCATGTGATTATCGAAAAATATATAACCGCCCCGCGCCATATTGAGGTGCAAATCATATCTGATACGCACGGCAATCATGTACATCTTTATGAACGTGATTGCTCTCTGCAACGCCGCTATCAAAAGGTCATTGAAGAGGCCCCTGCCCCGGATATGCCACAGGCGGTGCGAAAAGCAATGACAAATGCCGCGCTGAGTGCTGCACAATCTATTGATTATGTTGGGGCTGGCACAGTTGAATTTATCGCAGATGGACAGAATGGCCTGCGTGAAGATGGCTTTTGGTTCATGGAAATGAACACTCGCCTGCAAGTAGAACATCCGGTAACTGAAATGATTACCGGCATCGATCTGGTCGAATGGCAATTACGGGTTGCCGCTGGCGAGGCCCTGCCGCTGTCACAAGAAGATATCACCATACAGGGACATGCAGTTGAAGCCCGGCTGTACGCAGAAGATGCCCGCCAAGACTTTCGGCCCTGCCCTGGCCCGGTAACCGCCCTCTCATTTGGACAAGCACAACATATCCGCATTGATACTGGATTTGCGCAAATCGGCACCATCTCACGCTATTATGACCCGATGATTGCAAAAATTATTAGCCATAATGAGGACCGCGCATCTGCCTTTGCGGGTTTGCGCGATAGCTTGGCTCGCACCCATCTGCTTGGCACGCAAACCAATCTGAATTTTCTGACCCGCCTATGTGCTGATCAGGCGGTGTTATCGGCTAATCTGGACACCCATCTGATTGACCGTCAGCTAGACAGCTTATGCGCACCGCAAGCTGTTACCGCTTTAGCCCTTTTAATCGCTTGCCTTAGCCAGAGTGACCTCTCGCAACGTTTTGCGGGATGGCGACACTGGCATTCCGGGCATGTTCCATTTATTTTTCGCAGCGAGGCTGGCGATATCCATCCCTGCCAGCTGGCTATCAGCGGTGATAATAGCTACAGCCTGCATTATCAGGACCAGCAGATACATATAACCGATTTGCACCGGACCATAGACGGCCCGCAAGGAGGTGATGGCCAGGCATATTGGCAATTTATTTATGATGGCAGGGCCTGTACAGCAGATAGCCTATCTGCTGGGCAGAAAATCAGCCTGTCTATAGCTGGCCTGTCCATAGATAGCCAAGCTGCGAGCAGAATAAGCTGGCAGTTTGACGCGCTGGATTATATCGCCGCCGAAACACAAAAGGGGCCACAAAACCAGCTTACCGCCCCTATGACCGCAACAGTAGGCGCAATACTGACAGCAAAAGGGGCGCATGTAAAAGCTGGACAAAGCCTTGTTGTGTTAGAAGCGATGAAAATGGAGCAAAGTTTAAAAGCCCCGCAGGAGGGCGAAATCGCTGAAATATTAGTGGCGCCGGGACAGAGCGTGAATGAAGGGGATATTCTGCTACACTTTAAAGATGCCCCTGTTGAAAACACGCCTGAACCAACCGATAGCTAGCTGCCGATCATGAAAAAGGAAATCGCCTAAAATAATCAAGATAGGATTAAAATAAGATGCAGGATAAAACTATCCATCTCTATGAGGTTGGCCCGCGCGATGGCTTGCAAAATGAGCCTGAACAAATCGCAACAAAGGATAAAATTGCCCTGATTAACAGCCTGAATGAGGTTGGCTTTTCCCTGATTGAGGCGACCAGCTTTGTCTCGGCTAAATGGGTGCCCCAGCTAGGGGACGCTGCTGAGGTGATGGCCGGCATTACCCGCAAACAGGGGATAAAATATGCGGCCCTGACCCCGAATATGCGCGGCTATGAAGATGCCCACAAGGCGCAAATAGATGAAATAGCGGTTTTTGGTGCCGCAACCCAAAGCTTTAGCCAGAAAAATATCAATTGTTCTATAGCAGAAAGCCTAGAGCGCTTTCGCCCAGTTGTTGCGGCTGCCCTGCAAGATGGTATCCCTGCACGCGGCTATATCTCGGTCGTGGTACATTGCCCCTATGAAGGCCAAGTGGCACCGATGGCGGTTCTGGAAATGGCAGAAGCGTTGCTGGAAATGGGCTGCTATGAAATCTCGCTAGGCGATACAACCGGCCATGCCACGCCAGAGACGGTTTCGGCATTATTAGACGTCCTTGTCCCCAGGCTGGACCCGAATATACTGGTTGGCCATTTCCACGATACCCGCAACCGGGCTATCGAAAATGTGATGACCTGCCTTGATTATGGGTTGCGGAAATTTGATTCCAGTGTTGGCGGTCTGGGTGGCTGTCCATTTGCACCAGGGGCAAAAGGCAATGTCAGTACCGGCTTGTTGCATGATGCGCTGGTGGCGGCTGGCTGACATACCGGACTTGACCGTACAGCGTTACGAAACAGCGAAGAGCTGGTTACAAAAATGGGTTTAACATCCCGCTAGGCTAACATCCAATCAGGAATATAAAACTATGGCATATAACACCATCATCCTAGATATAGATGCCAGAGGCGTTGCCTATCTTACTCTAAACCGGCCAGATAAAAATCATGCGCTGAATGCCGAGATGATTGCAGAATTGCATAAAGCGATAGATGTTTTGCAAGATACATCGCAAGCCCATCTTGTGGTCATAGGTGCCAACGGGCCGCATTTCTGCGCTGGGGGTGATTTACGGTGGATGCAGGCACAAATTTCAGCCGATGAGCAAACCAAAAGACACGAAGCCAGCAAACTTAGCGCGATGCTAAGCGCTCTGGATAGCCTGTCAAAACCAGTAATTGGCCGCATACAGGGCAATGCCTATGGCGGCGGGCTGGGGCTGATGTGTGCCTGTGATATCACCGTTGCAGCAGATACCGCGCGCTTTGCCCTGACCGAGACCCGGCTGGGGCTGATACCCGCAACCATTGGCCCATTTGTATTTCGAAAATTAGGATGGGGACATACACGCGAAATATTTATGACCGGCAGCCCGATAGACAGTGCACGTGCACTGCAAATAGGCTTGGTCAGCTACGGCGTAGCGGCAAGCGATCTGGATAGCGTTATAGACAGGGAAATAGATGCCGCCCTAAAGGCCGGACCTGGCGCAATGGCCGCAGCAAAAGCCCTGCTGCGCCAATTTAGCCAGCAACCAGACTGGCAGACACAAAATGATATCGCTATAGATGCGCTGATAGAATGCTGGAATTCTGCCGAAACCAAACAGGGGATAGA
>JBMHCK010000008.1:0-4875 GCA_049889955.1 Puniceispirillaceae bacterium (SeqCode) | reverse complement strand
CTTGTGGCGCTGGGGCTTTTGTCTCTGATGCCGGTGGTGGTTAAACGGCTGAGAGAGCGCAGACAGAATGGCTAGATCTTATGACAGATGACATAATCAAAGCAGATATTTGCATTATTGGTGGCGGCTCGGGCGGGCTGTCGGTTGCCGCAGGGGCCGCACAGATGGGCGCAGATGTGGTGCTGTTTGAACGCGCCGAGATGGGTGGTGATTGCCTGAATACCGGCTGCGTTCCATCAAAAGCCCTGTTGGAGGCCGCCAAAATCGCTAAAATTGCCAGCAACGGCATGCCATCTATGGGTATCAGCGCTGGCCACGCACAGATTGATTTTGCCGCTGTAAAAGCCCATATACGCGACGTTATTGCCGGCATCGCACCCCATGATTCAGAAGAGCGCTTTCGCGGGTTGGGGGTTAATGTGATCAAGGCAGAGGCCCGATTTATCAGCCCTGAAAGTGTTACCGCTATCCATGATGGCCAGCCGATAACGGTCAGGGCTAAATATTTTGTGGTGGCAACCGGCTCTCACCCTGTCGCCCCGCCAATAAGCGGCCTTGACAAGGTCCCCTATTATACCAATGAGACGATTTTCGCCCTGGATGAAAAGCCAGAGCATCTGATTATTATTGGCGGCGGGCCTATTGGTATAGAGATGGCCCAGGCCCATCGCCGGCTAGGCTGTCAGGTTACCGTGTTAGAAGCCTTTGCCATTATGGGACGCGATGATCCCGATTTGGTCGGGCGGCTAATGACCAAAATGACAGATGAAGGTATCCGGCTGATTGAACAGGCACGCATCACCAGCGTCACCAAAAATGGAGCGCGTATCCACATTGATATCGGGGATGGTGACAGCATTGAAGGCACGCATTTGCTGGTTGCGGCAGGCCGAAAACCAAATATAGATGCCCTGAATTTAGAGGCCGCCAACATCAAATATAATGCAAGAGGTATCGAGACAGATGATAGGTTACGCGCCTCCAACAAACGGGTATTTGCCATTGGGGATGTGGCTGGACGCCATCAATTTACCCATATAGCTGGATATCATGCAGGGATTGTTATCCGAAATATGCTGTTTAAATTACCCGCAAAATTGCGCCAGGATGCTATCCCCTGGGTTACCTATACCGATCCTGAGCTGGCACAAACGGGCCTTACCTGGACAGAGGCGGTTGCAAAATTTGGCGCTGGCAATGTACGCCGTACAGATTGGGAGTTGCGCGAGAATGACCGGGCCAGAGCCGCCAGACGCACCGAAGGGGTTGTTCGGGTTATCAGCGATAATAAGGGCAAAATTTTAGGGGCGTCTATTCTTGCCCCCAATGCAGGAGAGCTTATTCATAGCTGGACGCTGGCTTTGCATGCCCGCCTGAAAATGGCTGCTATGGCCGGGGCGATTGCCCCCTATCCAAGCTGGTCAGAAGCCTCTAAACGCGCGGCAGGGGCTTTCTTTGCCGACAGGCTGTTTAGTGCGCGCACCAAAAAGCTTGTGCGGTTCCTGTTAAAATTCTAGCGTTATGCGAAGCTATTTTCTCGCGCCGCCAGCTTTTTTAATCACAGCGCAAGGTCTGTAACCAGATGCGATATCAGGCACAAAATTCCTCTGCTGATCGGGAATATGAATTTGATTATGTCATAATCGGCTCTGGCTCGACCGGGGCAACGCTTGCTTACCGTCTGGGCGAAGTTGCCGCAGATAGTCTGGCCGTGATCGAATTTGGGGGCAGCGATATCGGCCCCTTTATTCAAATGCCAGCGGCGCTTTCCTATCCAATGAATATGCGCCTTTATGATTGGGGCTATTCAGCAACAGCAGAGCCAACCTTGAATGGCCGGTCTCTGGTCTGTCCGCGTGGCAAGGTTATAGGCGGCTCTTCTTCTATCAATGGGATGATATATGTGCGCGGCCATGCAGGTGATTATGATCATTGGCAAGAGCAAGGGGCAAGCGGCTGGTCTTATGCTGATGTGCTGCCTTATTTCAGGAAAATGGAAACTGCCCTTGATGGCGAGGCAGGGTGGCGCGGGGAAAATGGCCCGCTTCATATCAGCCGCGGCAAACAGGAAAACCCCTTGCATAGCGCTTTTATGGCAGCTACCAGGCAGGCAGGATATGCCCATACCCCCGATTATAATGGCTACCGCCAGGAAGGGTTCGGGCCAGCCGATATGACCGTACATAAAGGGCGGCGATGGTCAGCGGCAAATGCCTATCTGCGCCCGGCACTAAAACGCGGTAATCTGCGCCTCTTTACCCGCATGCTGGCTGATAAAATCCTGTTTGATGGCAAGCGGGCTATCGGCGTTAAAACCTATCACAGGGGCCAGACAAAAATCCTGTATGCCCGCAAGGCGGTTATTTTATCCGCAGGGGCGATTGCCAGCCCGGCCATATTGCAACGCTCTGGCATCGGGCCAGCTGGCTTGTTAAAGAAACATGGCATAGAAATAATCGCCGACAGGCCAGGGGTTGGGGCAAATCTGCAAGATCATCTGGAAGTGTATTTTCAGATCGCCTGTCGCCAGCCGGTAAGCCTGTATAAATATTTAAACCCTGTCTCCAAAGCTCTTATCGGCTTGCGCTGGCTATTAACAAAACAGGGGCTAGGAGCATCTAACCAGTTTGAAACGCTGGGCTTTATCCGCTCGGATAGAGGGGTTGCCTATCCAGATATTCAATATCATTTCCTGCCGGTGGCGATCCGTTATGATGGAAAGGCCCCGGCCGCAGGGCATGGATTTCAGCTGCATGTCGGGCCGATGCGTTCCGGCTCAAGGGGCTATGTGCATATTACCAGTCCTGATGCACACACTGCCCCCGAGATTAGATTTAATTACCTCTCTCACACTGATGATCTGCCAGATTTCAGAAAAGCGCTACGCCTGACCCGTGAAATTCTTGGCCAAGACGCCCTTGCCCCCTTTTATGATTATGAAATCCAGCCAGGCGCAAGCGCAGTATCAGATGACGCGCTGGATGATTTTATTCGCGCCAAGGCCGAATCTGCCTATCATCCATGCGGCACCTGCAAGCTAGGCGCCGAAACAGACCAGATGGCTGTGGTGACACCCGATTGCCGCGTGATAGATACAGAAAATCTTTATTGCGCTGACAGCTCTATTTTCCCGCGTATACCCAACGGCAATTTGAATGCGCCATCTATCATGACTGGCGAGAAAGCTGCCGACCATATCAAAGGCACAGGCATGTTGGCCAAAGCGAATGATGCGCCCTTTTTTTATCCCCATTGGCAGACAATGCAGCGATAATTGCGCAGCGATGATTGGGCAGCGATAATTGGGTAGCCATAATTGGGCAACGATAATTGGAACAAAATTTTATTCTGCTGGTTTTTCGGCATAGTGCTTGCTTGCATATATCGGTGTCTTGTTGTATTTAAAGCGCCATGTGCTGCTATAGCTCCAGCGGTAGAGCGCACCCTTGGTAAGGGTGAGGTCGCGTGTTCGAATCACGCTAGCAGCACCATTTTTCACCTGTCTTTTGTTCACGCTATCTAACTGGCTGCAAAATTCATTGTAGGCGGGCCGCGAATAATGCTGAAAAGCAAAAGAGCGCAAAAAAGCATATTCAGCTATTTTTTACCTACCCAAGAATGTTTGAAAATAGCCGCAATGGCTAAAATTTATGGTTTGATGAGAGTTTTATGAGTTCTAAATTATCCGGCTGGATAGGCCGGCTTTTAACAGGTGCTTCTTATGCACAAAGCGCCCGTCCCACCCTCTCGCCGCGTCTGGTTTTCACCGACACTCTAGCCGGTCTAACGGTATCTCTGGCCCTTGTCCCCGCAGCGATTGCCTTTGCCTTTGTCGCCGGGGTGGCCCCGCTCGTCGGGCTATATGCGGCCTTTATTGTCGGGTTGGTCACCGCGGTTCTGGGCGGGCGTCCAGGCATGATTTCAGGTGCGACAGGCGCGCTGGCGGTGGTGATGGTCTCGCTGGTGATGCAGCATGGCGTTGAATATCTGTTTGCCACTGTTGTATTAATGGGCATTTTACAGCTTATCGCCGGGGCGCTGCGTTGGGGCAAATTCATCCGCATGATCCCGCACCCGGTTATGCTGGGATTTGTAAATGGTTTGGCGATTGTTATCGGCCTGGCACAGCTTGAACAATTTAAAACTATCGGCAGTGATGGCGAAAAGGTCTGGATGCAGGGCAGCCTGCTTTATACCACCTTCGGTCTGATAGCCCTGACTATGTTCCTGATCTGGGTGACGCCCAGGCTGACGAAATTTATTCCAGCCCCTTTGCTAGCTATCGGCATAGTAACCTTTGCGGTAATTGGCTTTGATATTGATGTGCCGCGCATTGGTGATTTGGCCAGCATGGCGGGCAGCCTGCCCAGCTTTGCGATACCGATGGTGCCGTTCACACTGGAAACACTGAGCATTATTGCACCTTATGCGCTGATACTAGCCGCAATTGGCCTGATAGAAAGCTTGCTTACCCTTAATCTGGTTGGGGATATGACCGAACAGCGCGGCGGGGCTTCACAAGAATGCCTGGCCCAGGGTACGGCTAATCTGATCACTGGCTTTTTTGGCGGTATGGGCGGATGTGCCATGATCGGCCAATCCATGATTAATGTAAAATCAGGGGCGCGCACCCGTCTATCCGGCATTATGGCTGCATTATTTTTACTATCTTTTATTCTGTTTACCTCATCAGCTATTGAACAGATTCCGATTGCCTCACTTATCGGGGTAATGTTTATGGTGGTGATTGGCACCTTTGCCTGGAACTCTATCCGTACCCTGTTCAAAGTTCCGCGCTCGGATGCGCTGGTGGTGATCGTGGTCACCTTTGTGACAGTGATAGAGGATTTGGCAATCGCAGTAGTAGTCGGGGTG
>JBMHCK010000007.1:0-11336 GCA_049889955.1 Puniceispirillaceae bacterium (SeqCode) | reverse complement strand
ATCGCCTAAATGTTCTGATATCACCGCATCTGTCGGGGTCAGCTGTATGGCTTTTTCTAGCCATAATATAGCTTTGTCAAACTGGCCTTGCCGGTAATACACCCAACCTAGCGAATCTGCGTAATAGCCTGAATTTGGCTGTAGCTGAACAGCTTTTTTAATATAGGTAATTGCCTGTTCCAAATATCGCCCTTCATCTGCCCACCAATAGCCCAGATAATTTAGAGAAATCGCATCATTGGGATTAAGCTCAATCGCCCGCAACAGCGCTTTTTCTGCTTGCGGGTCATTACCTGTTTGCTCATGGCAAATGCCGATACTGCGATAAAGGCGATAGCTCTTCATGCCATAATCCAGTGATTTTTGATAAAAACCAAGCGCCCGGGCACAGTCATCTGTCCGCCTGAGCATATCCCCGCCCACCTGTGCCAAAAGCGCCCGCTCTGCCGCAATAGCCGGTGTGATAGCTGGGGTGTGCGCCAGCTCTGCCTCTAACATGTCTAGCGCTTTTTTCGCGCCACCAGTTCGTTCCTCCAACGCCAGCATGAAAATACGGCTCCGCAAATATCCAGGTGCTTTGTCACCTATTTTTTGCAAATGATGGCGGGCCCGCGCAAAATCTTTCGCCTTTAAATACCATTCTGCCAGCGCTATATGGGCGGTATATAATTCTGGCGAGATGGAAATGGCCAAATGGGCGCGCGCAATCAGCAAATTACTGTGATAGCTGTCGTTTGACAGCCAGCTGGTATCGAACATAAAACGGGCAATTAATTGGGCAAGATTAGGGGCGGTAAAAAGCGGACTGTTCTGGGTTTGCATATCTGCCAGCAAACTAAGCGGGGCAGCATCAGCTGGCAGGCGGGTGCGCCATAGGGCTTCTGCTTCTGTTGCTTTGCCCAGCCGCCACAATCCGGCACCGGCAAAAATGACGATATATTCATTCTGGCTTTTGGCTAATGCCTGGCGGAAATAGTTTTCTGCTTCTAATGTATTCCCCAAATGCTCAAATATATAGCCGCCCAATAGAAACAGCACGGTTTCTGGCGCGTCTTCTGATACGTCAATAAAATTTTCTAGTTCATGAAAAAGGCTCAAGGCGGTTTCCGGCTCACCAAGCCCAATATAAGAAAGGCTGCGCAAGCCGCCGGCCAGAATGTGAAAATCATCACTGATTTCAATTTTTTCGGATAACGCTATCAGCGCGTGCCAGTCCCGATCCTGAACCGCTTTGGCAATAGCAGGCTCGGCTGCCAGACCAAAATCAAACCCCAGCCGCTCAAAGGCGCGTGCCAGCCTGATAGCTTCGCCCAAAGTGCCATTTTGATAATGATTGATAAAACTATATTTTAGCAGAATTTCGTCTGTATTTCCAAGCCGCAGCGCCTCGCTAAAAAAGCGGCTGGCAGCAGCATTATCCTGCAATTGCTGGGCATGACGGGCTGCCAGAAACTGACCCGCAAAGCTAGGTGAGGTATCTGCCGGCCTGTTAATATTATCAAAAGAGACAGGCGAGATAGGCACGAAGTCTTCTAGCTCGCTGGTCTGGCAAGCGCTGAGGCTAAGGCATAAAAGGATAAGACCAAACAGTTTCCCCAGCCTAGCTGGGTGCAAATCTGCCAGACAATGATGGAAAAGAAATGATGCGTTCATAACAGACTCTTTCCAGCTTTATGCATCATTAAACCCTAGCGGCCAGCCCCGCTGCCACATCGCGATAGGCAGCGTCTAGCCAACATAGCTGGCTAGCCACTCTGACCCCATGGTTTTGGCCCGTTTTGGCCTACATATTAGGATAGTTAGGCCCGCCGCCACCTTCTGGTGTTACCCAGCGAATATTCTGGGTTGGGTCCTTGATATCACAGGTCTTGCAATGCACGCAATTTTGAGCATTGATTTGCAGGCGCGGATTGGTGCCATCATCTTCGCGAACAATCTCATACACGCCAGCCGGACAATAACGCTGTTCAGGGGCATCATAAAGGGCCAGATTATGTTCTATCGGCACGCTGGCATCTTTTAGTTGCAGATGGGCAGGCTGATTTTCTTCATGATTGGTACCGGATAAATAGACAGATGAATTTCGGTCAAAACTGACAATATTATCCGGCTTTGGATAGGTGATAATAGGGGCCTCGCTCGCTAGTTTCAGAGCGCTATGATCGGCATGATGATGGAAGGTCCAGGGCGCCTTGCCGCGCAGCAGATAGGTATCGAGGGCTGCATATCCCATTCCAAGCCACAACCCTTTTGCAAAAGCCGGGCGGATGTTACGCACCTTATATAATTCTGCCCATAGCCATGAGGCTTCAATTTTCTCGCCATAGCTTGCTGGCTCTGCTGCTGGCGTTTCCGTGCCAAGCATATCAAATACCGCTTCTGCTGCCAGCATCCCAGATTTCATTGCGGTATGGGTGCCTTTAATCTTTGGTACATTCAAAAACCCTGCGGTACAGCCAACCAGACATCCGCCAGGGAAAGTCAGTTTTGGCACCGATTGAAAACCCCCTTCATTGAGTGCACGCGCACCATAAGAGACACGTCTTCCACCTTCAAAAACAGAACGCACCGCAGGATGGGTTTTGAAACGCTGAAATTCTTCAAATGGGGATAGATGGGGATTTTTATAATCCAGCCCAACCACATAGCCGACTGCCACCTGATTGCCGTTTAGATGATATAAAAACGAACCGCCATAGGTATCTGTGCTTAATGGCCAGCCAACAGAATGCCAAACCATACCTGGCTTGGCTTTTTCTGGCTCAATATCCCATAGCTCTTTGATGCCAATAGCATAGGTTTGCGGATCTTTGCCCTCGCGCAAGGAAAAGGTGTCAAACAGGGTTTTGGTCAGATGCCCGCGGCACCCTTCTGCAAAAATAGTCTGCTTTGCCAGCAGATCCATTCCCGGCATATAGCTATCTGTTTTCTCGCCATCCTTGCCAATGCCCATATCACCAGTGGCAACCCCGCGCACAGAACCATCTTCATGGTATAAAACAGACGCAGCAGGAAAGCCTGGATATACTTCAACACCCAGCGCTTCTGCCTGCTCGCCAAGCCAGCGGCAAAAATTGCCAAGGGAAATGATATAATTGCCCTTATTATGCATTTGCGGGGGTGTCAGCAGGCCAAAGCTGCCAGTTTCGGTCAGGAACATGAATTTATCCTGACTAACAGGGGTATCCAGCGGCGCGCCGCGTTCTTGCCAATCTGGCAGTAATTCGTTCAGGCTACGGGGTTCCAGCACCGCACCAGACAGAATATGTGCGCCAACCTCGCTGCCTTTTTCAATCAAACAAACCGAGATATCTGCGCCTTTTTCCGCGGCCAGTTGCTTTAACCGGATAGCTGCGGACAAACCAGAAGGCCCGCCCCCAACAATAACCACATCAAATTCCATTGATTCTCGTTCCATTATCTTCCCCTTTTTTGGCTTACGCCTTATTTCACGCCCAGCTTTGCGCTTGTGTAAAGATGGTTTTGGTCTTTTTTTCAAAAATATTTGCCATAATTTTGCCGAAGAATTATCAGATTAACCAAGACGTCTCCAGTGAATTATGTCAGTATTGATCGGCGTGAATCTTCTTATCAGGACAAAAAATGGAATGACAGCGTCTTATCAGGCCAAAGATGAATTGCTTTCTGCCCTAAAATGGCAATTAGATATGGGTATTGATTGCGCGTTACAGGATACAGCTGAAGGTCTGTTTGCGGCCCAATCTGTGCAACCAGTGCGCCCTGTCCCGCCCTCAATGCCCGCCACGCAAGAGCGGCCAGCCGGTGTTCTGAGCGAGAGCCACGCCCCGCCGCCACAATTCGCGGCCAGCAAAAATGCCGAGCGCCCTATAGGGATGTCTGCCGAGATGTCTGCCGGAATGACCACAGGTATAACTACAGGAACAACTGCGGGTGACTTAACCTCTATCCAGACGCTGGATGATTTAAAAGCCGCGCTTCTGGCGTTTGAGGGGTGCGCGTTGAAAAAAACCGCTAGCAATCTGGTATTTGCAGATGGCAATCCTGGTGCAGATATCATGCTGATTGGCGAGGCGCCTGGGCGCGATGAAGATCGCATGGGCCTGCCGTTTGTTGGCGTGGCGGGACAATTGCTGGACCGGATGCTAAAATCGGTCGGGATGGACAGGCAAAATGTTTATATCACCAATATTTTGCCCTGGCGCCCGCCTGGTAATCGCACCCCGTCAGCCGAAGAAACGCAACTTCTATGGCCGTTCCTGCGTCGTCATATTCAATTAAAGGCACCAAAAATTATTTTTGCCCTTGGCGGCAGTTCTGCAAAATTGCTGTTAAATAGTCAGACAGGTATTTTAAAATTACGTGGCCAGATGACCGATATTGATTTCAGCGATGCCGCAGATGGCAGCCGCATTATTCCTGTCCTGCCAAGTTTGCATCCTGCTTATTTGCTACGGGCGCCAAATATGAAAAAACAAGCCTTTTCGGATTTGTTACAGTTACAACGCTATAAAGTGAACGCCGGTTAAAAAGAAAAGAGACTGATGATAATGCTGCGCCGCCTATACCCTATGCTGGTTTTTCTTCCGTTTTTTTTCATAACGGCCTCTACCGCTATTTCCAAAGAATTGCCGCGTCCCCTTTCCGCGAGCGATGCTGATCTCTACGAGCAAATTTTTGCCCTGCAAGATGATGGCGAAATTAAAAAAGCAGCAAAGCTGATAAAACAGCTGGATAGTCAATTGCTGATGGGGCATGTGCTGGCACAAAAATATCTGCATCCCACCGCCTGGCGCTCTAGCTTTACAGAGTTGTCGCAGTGGCTGAAAAAATATAATGATCACCCTACCGCCAGCCGTATAAAATGGTTGTCTGACAGGCGGCGGCCTAAAAATACGAAAGCTGCAAAAAGTCCGAAAAAGGGATATTTGAACGGGGTCGGGTTATCGCGTCCACAAAGTTTTCGCGCAGATGTTCCAGAAAGCTGGTCTGGGCGGGCCTCGCCGCGGACAACCGCAAAAATAGCCCGCGATATTCGCCGTTCAATTCGGCGGGGCTATCCAAGCGGGGCCGTTCAAATTCTGGATAAGCCGTCAAATCTGCGCTATTTGACCGCCACAGAAGAGGCGCATTTGCGCGGTGAGATTGCCCATGCATATTTTATTTTTGGCGTAGATGATAAGGCGGCACGCACTGCACGTCAGGCCATCGCCAAAGGCGGCGAGAGCGCCTATATGGGTTATTGGGCAGGCGGTCTGGCTGCATGGCGGTCTGGCCGTTATGAAATCGCGACCAGCTTTTTCCGCACACTCGCAGAAAATAAGCGCGCTCCCGAAGTATTGCGTGCCGGAGCCGGGTTTTGGGCCTATCGCGGCTATATGTTAGCCGGAGATCCGCTACAGGCCATGTATTATCTGAATATGGCCACCGCCTATCCAGAAACCTTTTATGGTGTCATGGCTATCGAAGCGTCGGGCCAGTCTATCAAGCTTGATTTTAATTTGCCGACCATTACGGACGAATTTATGGCGTGGCTAACCGCTCAGGATGGTGGGCAGCGGGCTTTGGCCTTGTTGCAAATCGGTGATTGGACACGTGCGGCGCGCGAACTGCGCTATCTTTTTGAAGAAATGCCAGAGCAGCATGTCCGCTCTCTTATTGCATTTACCTCGGTGCATAACATGCCTGGCCTGACCTTTCGGCTGGCAGATATCTATAAAACCGATAAAGGGGTTAGCTATCTTGCAGCGCTATATCCCTATCTAGAGACAGAGGCAGATGTGCGGATTGATCTGTCTTTGCTGCATGCCATTATTCGCAAAGAATCCGGTTTTTACCCGCTGGCGCGTAGCCGGGCCAAGGCAGCAGGTTTGATGCAATTAATGCCAGCGACCGCTGCTTTTATTGCCCGCGATAAACGCTATCGGCGCACGCATCGTCATAAATTACACGACCCAGAGCTGAATTTAACGCTTGCTCAGGATTATATCGAACATCTGAATACAGAATCTCATATTAAGGGCGATTTGGTATTGATGCTGGCAGCCTATAATGGTGGGCCAGGCAATCTCAGGAAATGGCTGCGTAAAGTTGATCACAGAGGGGATAGATTTTTGCTTATTGAATCTATTCCCGCTCGTGAGACACGTAACTATATCAAAGGGGTCATCAGCTATATGTTCATTTATAGCAATCGATTTGACGAGGAGGTACCGGCCCTGCGCCATCTCATCGCGGGTTCGGTTACGGATAAAACACATGCGCAATTGCAAAATTGATCAGCCTCTCCTGCTGAAGAGGTAACAGGATAAATGTCTGGAATAGATACAAGCCGAGAGTTCATTTCCGTCGCCATTGCCGTGTTAACAGTTTCTGATACGCGCAAACTGGCAGACGATAAATCAGGGGATTTGCTGGTCGCCCGCCTGCAAGAGGCAGGTCACCAATTAGCTGCACGCGCTCTTGTCCGCGATGATGTGGCACAAATTACAGCCCAGCTTGACCAGTTTATCGCTGATGAGGCGATAGATTGTGTTATCTCCACCGGCGGTACCGGACTAACCGGGCGCGATGTGACCCCGGAAGCGTTTCGCGCAGTGTTTGAAAAAGAAATCGAGGGCTTTGGCGAGATGTTCCGGTTTTTGTCTTTTCAGAAAATTGGTACCTCTACCTTGCAAAGCCGGGCGGTTGCTGGTGTGGCTGGCGGTACCTATCTTTTTGCGCTGCCAGGATCGCCTTCTGCCTGCCAAGATGCGTGGGATGATTTGCTCGCGCATCAATTGGATTACCGGCATCGTCCCTGTAATTTTGTCGAGATTATGCCACGCTTGCGCGAAGCGGGTCTGGCGGGCCGCGGAACAGGGAAATAGGGCCAGATGACATCTTCTGACAAGGATAGGAAAGTGGCATCAAAATCGCGCCCAACCTATCAGCTGGAGACGGAATGGGCTGATGCTGGCCCGGTAATAGGTATTGATGAAGCTGGCAGAGGTCCATGGGCCGGGCCAGTAACCGCCGCTGCTTTTTGGATTTGTCCAGCGGCCCGTGACAATTTGCCAGCCAAACTGACAGATTCAAAAAAATTAACCGCTTTCCAACGCGCAAATATCGAAGCCGAGCTTTGTAATCCAGCTAATGGCCATCTATTTGCTATCCATCATAGCCCGGTTGATGAAATTGATAGGCTGGGTATTTTGCCAGCGACCTTTAAGGCGATGCAGACGGTAGCGACCAATATATCAGAACAGCTTTTGGATGCAGGTCATGCCGCGGCGCCCTCTTTTCTTGTTGATGGTAATCTGTTGCCTGAACTGCCGTTTCGGGCGCGTGCTATTATCAAGGGTGATAGTCTTTCTTTATCTATCGCGGCGGCGTCTATTATCGCAAAACAAAGTCGCGATAGGCTGATGACAGATTTGGCTGCAGAATATCCGGAATATGGCTGGCACACAAATGCTGGGTATGGCACCCAGACCCATCAGCAGGCCTTATGCAAATATGGGGTTACCCGACATCATCGACGTTCTTATGCGCCTATCCGGCGTTATTTGCAAACAGGCTGTCTGTAGCCGACACACCCCCTTTAATTATATCCACCTGCTGGCCGGGGGAATTTTTCTCCCACCAGATGTCGTAAGCGGTCGAATCAGCTAACACAATATATAGATATTACTTTAGCTATGCTAAGTAAAAGATTGACTTTATTAGATTCTATGATTCATTCTGTTGTCAGAATTAGAATTTGGATATCTTTTGAAGCTATGAAAAAAGACCTGATTATACATGAAAACTGCCTTAAAGCGCTGGCAAAACTGCCCTCAGCGAGTGTTGATCTTGTCTTTGCAGATCCCCCCTATAATTTGCAGCTTAGTGGTCAGTTGCGCCGCCCCGATCAGTCGCTTGTCGATGCGGTAGATGATGCATGGGACCAATTTGACAGTTTTGCTGAATATGATGCCCTATCCTCGGCCTGGCTATCTGAATGCCACCGTATTCTGAAACCGGATGGCGCGTTGTGGGTCATTGGCAGCTATCACAATATTTTTCGGATTGGTAAACAGATTCAGGATTTAGGGTTCTGGTTGTTAAATGACATTGTCTGGCGTAAATCCAATCCAATGCCAAATTTTCGGGGTCGCCGCTTTACCAATGCCCATGAAACCCTGATTTGGGCCGCCAAGAGTGCAGAGTCTAAATATACCTTTAATTATGACGCGATGAAGGCGCTTAATGAGGGGCTGCAAATGCGCTCGGACTGGTATTTACCGATTTGTAATGGGGCAGAACGTCTGAAAGATGACAAGGGCAGTAAAGCTCACCCTACCCAAAAACCTGAAAATTTGCTGGCGCGCGTTTTGCTGGCATCCACAAAGCGCGGGGATATTGTTCTCGATCCATTTTTTGGCAGCGGAACAACAGGGGCGGTCGCCAAGCGGCTGGGCCGGCATTATGTGGGTATAGAGCAGGATAAAAAATATGTAACGCTGGCAACCCAGCGTATCGCTACTATTCAGCCCCTTGTTGATGATGGCTTGCTGGATCTGACGGAAAAACGGGCTCAGCCCCGGGTACCTTTTGGAGCGCTATTAGAGGGCGGGTTGCTATCGGCAGGCGACACTTTGTTTGACAAAACAGGTCAGCATCAGGCGCGTATTCGGGCCGATGGCTCGCTGGTCACAAAATCCAAGCTTTCTGGCTCTATTCATGGGCTGGGGGCAAGCTTGCAGGATCAGCCTTCCTGTAATGGCTGGTTATATTGGCATGTACGCAAGGATGGCAAAGATATCTGTATTGATGTGCTACGGGATGAATATCGCCGCCAAAACACTGGACAGGATAAAGCCTAGTATCGTTAGCGTCAGCTTGCCTCATCTAAGTTGAGCGATGCCGCGGCAACAGAAAAAAGCCCAGCATAAATAGCCCTAAAACCACTGCCATGCCGGCACGCTCCAGCCCGGTGATATAAATAATCCAGCCATATAAAAGTGGCCCTGCAAAGCTGGTCAACTTGCCTGAAAGAGCCAGAAATCCAAACAGGCTGGCATGATGTTCAGGCGGGGCAAGATGGGCAACCCATACCCGTCCGGCGGCCTGGCAGGGGCCAATAAAAAATCCCAGACATAGGCTGGCTGCCCAAAACACATAAATATTTGGGGTCAACAGGCAAATTAGGCCAAGTATGAATAAGCCAGCCAGGGAGGTGCGAATAATCCAGAGCGGGCCTAGCCTGTCGGTAAGCGGCCCACCAATAATCGCCCCTATTCCGGCGGTGACATTCAGGGCAATAGCAAAGATAAGAATATCCTGCTGGGTAAAGCCAAACACCTTGGCCGCATAAATACCGCCAAATGCAAATAACGTAACCAACCCGTCATTATAGGCCATACGAGCCAGCAAAAACCGCATCATATCTGGCAGAGATAGCGCCAATTTCCAGCTTTGATGAAGCGTGACTAAAAAGGGCTGCTTGTTGGGGGCGGCAACGGTGCGCGGCGCTGATAAAAACAGTGGTATAGAAAAAAGGATCAGCCAGGCACCCGCAAAAACCATGGTGGCACGTACAGGCTCTGCTGTTTCGCTGGATAGTCCGAAAAGGGGCGGGGCGGGAAGAATAAAAATCGCCAGCACGATCACAAGTCCCAGAATCGCGCCAATATAGCCAAGCCCCCATCCATATCCCGAAATCCGGCCTATGACTTGCGGCGATGCCAGCTGTGGCAGCAACGCATTATAATACATAAAGCCTAGCTCGCTAAAGAAAATAGCAAGGCCAGACAGCCCAAGTGCAAGCACCGCATAATCGGCATCCGGGGCAATAAACCACAAGGCCATCACCGCAGCTGCTGCGGCAAAGCTGGTTAGAATTAGCCCGCCTCTGAGATGCCCTTTAACATCAGCCAGATGCCCCAGAATAGGGGCCAGCAGGCCAGTTATTAGCGCAACACTGCCTGTCATCATGGCCCAGTAAAAGGTCCCTGAATCTGGCAATATGACAGTTGTAAAATATACCGCAAACACAAAAGTCGTATGCAAGGTCGGCAAGACAGAAGATGCCCAGTCATAGAGCATCCAGCTACAGGATTGATAGGTAAAAATTTGCGGCTGGCTAGAACGCATATGTTTGTAAGGCAGCGACATCACATGCCAGCTTATCGCGTCCTTTCAGACCGGTAAGCTCTATCACACAAACCGCCCCTACAACCTTGCCGCCTGCGCGGTGAACCAGCTTTTCTGCCGCCGCCAAAGTACCGCCAGTGGCTAGCAAATCGTCGCATAGAACAACTTTTTTGCCTTTTACCGCGCGGCTGGCATGCATGGATAACCTGGCAGTGCCATATTCCAGCGCGTAGGATTCTTCCAATACTTTACCTGGCAACTTGCCCGCCTTGCGTACCATGATGGTTCCGCATTTTAAGTGCAGTGCCAGTGGCATGGAAAATAAAAAGCCGCGCGCATCTATGCCGGCAAAAATATCTGGCGCAAAATTTTGTGCCAGCCCTGCCATCTCATTTATCATTCGGGCCAGCACGTCAGGGTCTTCCAACGCCGGACTGATGTCATAGAAGGTGATACCTTCTTTGGGAAAGCCCGGCGTTTTGGAAATATGTGTGTCTAGAATAAAATCGGTCATTTCCGGCCCTGATGGATAGTACCCTATATAACAAAGGCTAGGCGGTTGCCGCTTTCTTTTCAAGACGTCTTTGATGCAGGACAGGTTCAGTATAGCCAGAAGGCTGAATACGCCCCTTAAAGACTAAATCACAAGCCGCTTGAAACGCGATAGAGCTATCAAAATTAGCCGCCATTTTCTGATAATCTGGATCCTCTTTATTTTGTTCATCCACAATAGCGGACATCTTTTGCATCACCGCCATCACTTTTTCTTCTGAACAAACGCCATGATGCAACCAGTTTGCGATATGCTGAGATGAAATCCGCAAGGTCGCCCGATCTTCCATCAGACCAATATCATTAATATCCGGCACTTTTGAACAGCCAACCCCCTGATCAACCCAGCGTACCACATAGCCTAGAATGCCCTGGGCATTATTTTCCAGCTCGGCGGTAATATCCGCATCTGACCAGTTTGGCCGAACCGCTACAGGGATGGTTAAAATATCGGCTCGCTTGGCCCGCTTCTGGCCAGTAAGTTCTGCTTGGCGGGAAAACACATCAACCTGATGATAATGCAACGCATGCAGGGTTGCCGCGGTAGGTGAGGGTACCCATGCACAATTTGCGCCGGCCTTTGGATGGCCGATTTTCTGGACCATCATTTCTGCCATCATATCTGGCATCGCCCACATGCCCTTGCCAATTTGGGCACGGCCAGAAAAGCCGCATGCCAGACCGATATC
>JBMHCK010000006.1:0-7443 GCA_049889955.1 Puniceispirillaceae bacterium (SeqCode) | reverse complement strand
GCTATAGGCCATGGTTTTAAATCATCTCGGCGCGGATGACAACTCTTGTTCGCGCCCGCCTTTATGATTTGCCCCTGCTGGGCGATTTTACCCTTTAGGGCTTTTCGCCTGTCTCGCGGGTAAGGGCCAGAAAGATATCTTCAAGATCAGGCTCATCGGTGCTGACATCTCCTACCTTTATATTGGCGGTGCTTAGCTGTGCCAGAATTGCACCGGCATGGGTGTTGTTGGGATTAAAGCGGATACGCATATTATTTTGCGTTATTACCGGATTTAGGGCAGCAATCGTCGCGGGCAGGGAGGTCGGCACACCTTCTGGCAAGCTGATGGTAAGGTCTTTTTGTGCTGCGGATTTTAGCAATTCATGTTTCGGTTGCGAGGTGATAATCTCGCCCTTATTCAGGATGGCGATATGGTCACACAGCTCTTCTGCCTCTTGCAGATAATGGGTGGTAAGGACAATGGTTACGCCGCTTTCATTCAACTCCTTGACCGTATCCCACAGGCGCTGGCGCAGTTCAACATCCACCCCGGCAGTAGGCTCGTCCAGCACCAGAACAGGCGGTTGATGCACCATAGCTTTGGCAACCAGCAGACGCCGGCGCATCCCCCCTGACAGGGTGCGGGAATAGGCCCCAGCCTTATCGGTTAGCCTCATCAGCGCTAACAGCGCATCGGTGCGCCGTTCGGATTTTGGCACACCATACATGCCTGCGGTGAATTCCAACAATTCGCGGGGCGTGAAATAGACATCAATATTCAGCTCTTGTGGCACAATTCCGATATTGGCCCGCAATTGTCGCGGCGATTTATCCAAATCGCTGCCCCAAACCGATACTTGGCCTGCACTTTTAATCACCGTGCCCGCAAGGATATTGATAAAGGTGGTTTTACCTGCACCATTTGGCCCTAACAGCCCAAAGATACAGCCCCGCGGTACTTCGATATCTATTGATTTCAGGGCATGTTTTGGCGGTGCGGTTGGCTGGCTTCGATAGGTTTTCTCCAGCCCATATGCCGTGATCGCCAGATCCGGGGTGGGGCTATCTGAAAAAAATGGGGTGAAGCTGGCTGGCATCGGATTTAAGTAGTCTTTCTATAAAGCGGCTAAAATGAAAGAAAGCTGAGGGGGTTACAGGCCCCCTTTGAGTGTCTGCAGGGCGTGAACAAAACGCCCCCTAGATATAGGCAGAAAAGCTGTACAGGGCAATGGGTTGCATTAGGGGGCCGCATCAGTGGGGGCTGATTGGCAGTAGGTTCGCTAGCCCAAAGATGCGGATTTGCTGGTTTGTGGTGGTTGTTTGTTTGGTTGAGTTGGTCTATTCTGGGACGGCTTTTAATTTGTCGCCAACTGAACCTATAAACAGGATTTTTAAAAAATGTCAGATGCCCCTGTCAGCACCGCTTCCAGCGTAGATATCAGCGATCATATTTCTGTTGCCGCACATATTGTGCGCGTGTCCTGTGATGGCGGCGGCGGCGCATTGGGGCACCCTCAGGTTTGGTTAAATTTGCAAAAGGAAGAAGATAACGCACCAGCAAAAGCTGTTTGCCCTTATTGCTCGCACCTATTCGTTGCCGATGCCTAATTGAAAGGGCTTTGCCTGCCCTAATTGCTGTTGCACCGCCTGCCTGGCAAAGCTGGTTGGTGCACAAGCGTGTTACAGGATTTGAATCCATGACCCAATCTCCTGCTAGTAATCAGCTTGTTCTCGTAGATGGGTCTGGATACATTTTCCGCGCCTTTCACGGCTTGCCAATGATGAACCGTCCAGATGGCACGCCCATTAATGCGGTTTTTGGTTTTACCAAAATGTTGCTAAAGCTGAAGGCAGATTTAAACCCTACCCATATAATTGTGATTTTTGATGCAGGCAGGGTAACGTTTCGCAACGAGATTTATTCAGAATATAAGGCTAACCGATCTGAGCCTCCCGAAGAGTTGGTGCCGCAATTCCCGCTGGTACGCGAAGCTGCTGAGGCCATTGGTCTGCCTGTTCTGGAAATTCAGGGCTTTGAAGCAGATGACCTGATTGCCAGCTATGCTCTGCAAGCAGAAAAAGCAGGCATGCCTTGTCTGATTGTCTCATCCGATAAGGATTTGATGCAGCTGGTACGCGGCGATATCACCATGCTGGATCCGATGAAAAATCGCGCAATCGGTCCAGCAGAAGTAGTGGAAAAATTTGGCGTGACGCCAGATAAGGTTGTAGATGTTCAGGCTCTGGCAGGGGATTCAACCGATAATGTGCCAGGTGTTCCGGGGATCGGTATCAAAACCGCTGCAGAACTGATAAATCAATTTGGCGATCTGGACAGTCTGCTGGCGGGGGCAGAGACTATTAAACAGCCAAAGCGGCGCGAGAATCTGATTAATTTTGCCGGTCAGGCCCGTATTTCACGCCAGCTGGTCTATCTAAAGGATGATGTTGACCTGCCAGTTGATATTCACGGGCTGGCAACCCCCAAGGCAGATGAAGACAAGCTGATAGCATTTCTAGCTGAACAGGGATTTAAATCTCTGATAGCGGCCCTTGGCGGCACGATGCCTGCACCCAGCCAGAATTCCGCTAGCGGGGCTAAGAGGGAAAATAGTACCGCCCCGCAAAGCGATGCGATAATGCCGCCCATTGTTGATAAAACCGATTATCATCTTATCACTACTCTTGCCGAGCTGGAGCGCTGGATTGCCGAAGCCAAAGCCCAGGGCTTTGTGGCGATTGATACCGAAACCACCTCTTTGGATGCGGCGCGTGCAGAGCTGGTAGGGGTGGCGATGGCGGTGTCTGCGGGCCGGGCCTGTTACATTCCCTTGCGGCATGTTCAGCCCGGGCAAGCCGCATCAGACACCCCTCAACAGGGGCTGGATTTTTCAGCCCCCAGCACGCCTGTTCCGCAAATAGAACAGATAAATTATGAGGCCGCGATAGCTAGGCTGGCAGATTTGTTTGCTGACGATTCTGTGCTGAAAATAGGGCATAATCTGAAATATGATATGCATGTCCTCAGCCAGCCGCGCAATGGGGCGCTCGCCCTGCATCCGGTTGATGATACAATGTGTCTATCTTATGTGCTGGATGCGGGCCGCACAGACCGGCATGGGCTGGATCATCTGGCGCTTAATCTATTGCAGGTACAAACCATCAAATATGAAGAAGTGTGCGGAAAAGGGGCCAAGCAAATCTCCTTTGCCGAGGTCGACCCGCAAGCTGCTTGTGCCTATGCCAGTGAAGATGCGGATATCTGTTTGCGGCTATGGATGATGTATCGCCCGCGTCTGGCCAGAGAGGCGGTGAGCAGCGTTTATGAACGTCTGGAGCGACCTTTAATCCCTATTCTGGCAGAGATGGAAAAAACTGGCATTGTTGTTGATGACAGTATTTTGCGGCGTCTATCAAATGATTTTGCTACCCGTATTGTCGAGTTGGAAGCGATTATCCATGAACAGGCTGGCAGTAATTTTAATATCGCCTCGCCAAAGCAATTAGGCGAAATATTGTTCGACCAGATGGGATATGAGGGCGGCAAAAAATCCAAGACTGGTGCCTGGTCAACAGGGGCAGATGTGCTGGAAGATTTAGCCGCGAATGGGGCGGAAATTGCAAAATCAGTATTGGATTATCGCCAGCTTGCCAAGCTGAAATCCACCTATACAGATGCGCTGATGAAATCTATCAACCCGGATACCGGGCGGGTGCATACCTCTTATTCGATGGTCGGGGCTTCAACAGGCAGGCTGTCCTCATCTGATCCGAATTTGCAAAATATTCCTATTCGAACCAAAGAAGGCCGGCAGATCAGAACCGCCTTTGTTGCGCGTAAGGGATATAAATTAATTTCCGCAGATTACAGCCAGATCGAATTGCGGCTGGTCGCCCATGTCGCAGGGGAAGAGACAATGATCGCGGCCTTTCATAAGGGGGTGGATATTCACGCCCAAACCGCAGCAGAAGTATTTGATGTCCCGCTAGAGACGCTGGATTCTGAAACCAGAAGACGGGCAAAGGCGATTAATTTTGGCATTATTTACGGGATTTCCGGTTTTGGTCTGGCACGCCAGCTATCCATTCCGCAAGGCGAGGCGCGGGATTATATCAAGGCCTATTTTGAACGCTTTCCTGGCATTCGTGCCTATATGGATGAGGTCAAACAATTTGCCAAAGTAAATCATTATGTGGAAACGCTGTTTGGGCGGCGCATCCATATTCCGCAAATTGAAGATAAAAATCAGGCGGTGCGGGCCTTTGCAGAAAGACAGGCTATTAACGCTCCTATTCAGGGTAGCGCTGCAGATATTATCAAGCGGGCGATGATAAGACTGCCCGCGGCACTTGCAGCAGAAGGGCTGCATGCAGATATGTTACTGCAAGTTCATGATGAACTTATCTTTGAAGTGCCAGAAGCCGAGGCTGAAAAAGCGGTTGTCTGTATTACCCGCATCATGGAAGAGGCCGCCGCCCCGATAGTACAGCTGAAAGTGCCGCTGGTCGCAGAAGCAGGTATCGCAGATAGCTGGTCAGAGGCACATTGAGGCTAATCTGCTCTGGCCTTAATTTCAAAAAAGGCAGGGGTAGGACCTGCCCTTTTTTTGCCGCAATCAGGCCGTGATTTGACCTTGGATTGCCGCAATATTAGCATCTTATTTGGGGGCGTGTTTTGGGGCATATTTCAAAACATATATAGCGATGCTAGCAGCGATGGGCGGCAGATAAAGGAGCGGGTAAATGGCCAACAGATTAGCATTGGTGGATGATGATCAGAATATTCTGGCTTCTGTGTCACTGGCACTTGAAGCTGAAGGCTATGAGGTCGATACCTATTTTGATAGCGAGCAGGCGTTGATAGGGCTTATTCAACGCCCCCCTGCGCTGGCTATTCTGGATATCAAAATGCCACGTATGGATGGTACAGAATTGCTGGGCAAACTGCGCCAGAAATCCAGTGTGCCGGTTATTTTTCTGACCAGTAAAGATGATGAGCTAGATGAAGCGCTCGGGCTTGGCATGGGGGCAGATGACTATATTACCAAGCCCTTTTCCCAGCGTTTATTGCTGGCCAGAATAAAGGCGGTATTGCGGCGTTCCGGCAGCGAGACATCCTCAGGGGCTAAAGCAGATACCATTACTTGCGGCGATTTGGTGCTGGATTCCGAGCGCCATCTTTGTAGCTGGAAGGGGTCTGAGGTAAAGCTGACAGTGACAGAATTTTTACTTCTTCAGGCGCTTGCCCTTCGCCCTGGCCATGTTAAAAGCCGGGACCAGCTGATGGATGCGGCCTATGGCGATTCTATTTTTCTGGAAGATCGGACCATAGACAGCCATATTAAACGTATCCGGCGGAAATTTCGTGCCCATGATAACAGTTTCGATAGAATTGAGACGCTCTACGGTATCGGCTATAAATATAAAGGCGATGCCTAGCTTTTGTGTTTGGCCAGACTGGTCTGCCTAAACTGGTCTAATTGGGCTGGTATTCTTAGTCAAAATTGAATGGATAAAAAGGAGGGCTGCATGGCGGGAAAAAAACAGCGCTTCTGGCCCTCTTTTATCAGCCCGTTATCGGCGCGTATTCTGGCGATTATGTTATTGCCGCTGGCGCTGTTTTTTATCGGGCTGTTTTCCATTGACCAATATAGGTCTGTTTTGGTGCGGGCAGAATTTGACGCGCTGGAGCGTCAGGGCATGACGCTGGCTCGCTCGCTGGCGCTGGCTGAAGCAGACAGGACAGGCAGGCTGGTCGCAACAAGAGAGCTGTCGCCGCAAACCATGCGTCATCTATTGCCTCTAGTGGGATATGGCTCGCAACTTCGGGCCCGCGTCTTTCAGCCCCAGGGCCAGCTAATGGCAGATACATTTCGGCGCGGGGATCGTATTCCCATGACTCGAATTCGGCGCCGCGAGCCAGTGGATTTTTCCAGCCGGTTTCGGGTAAAAACTGTGGGGGCCTTTAACCAGCTGGCAGATTTGATCTCTAATCGCCAGCCTGTGCCGGTTATGAATTTGCGGGGTCTGCGTCATGCTGATGGGCTATATGATGTGCGCGCGGCATTGTCCGGCGATACGGTGCGGAATATGTGGCGCAATCCGCGGGGCCAGCTGGTCCTGGCGGTAAGCCTGCCTATTCAGAATTTGCGGGTGGTGCGCGGGGCGCTATTAATGACCAGTACTGGCGGCAATATCGAGCGCGAGATCGCCAATGTTCAATGGGCATTTGTTCAGCTATTTATGGGCATTTTAACCGTCACCATCTTGTTGGGTTTGTATCTTGCGCGCTCTATTACCCGGCCAATTGTGTTTCTGGCGGCTTCTGCGGACAGGCTACGTCAAACCGGTGATATACAAACCCCATTGCGCGGCCTGCCAGAACGTAAAGATGAAATTGGCCAGCTCTCTCAGGCCTTGAGCGATATGACGGCTGAGCTGCAACGCCGAATACAGGCCACTGCAAAATTTGCCGCCGACGTCTCGCACGAGATTAAAAATCCGCTGACCTCACTGCGATCGGCTGTTGAAACCGTGGCCAGAATAGATAATCCCGAACAGCAACGTAAATTGATGGATGTTATCCTGGCAGATGTTGACCGGCTGGACAGGTTGATAACAGATATATCCCAGGCCAGCCGGGTGGATGCAGAACTAACCGGCCAAACCCCGGAGCCAACAGATATATCGGCGTTGCTGAAAAGCTGGGTTGAGGTCTCTCGCCAGCGTTATAGCCAGAAGAATGACCAGAAGAATGACCAGAATAACATTCAGGAAAGGCTGGTCTATGAGCCCTATAAAAAGCCGCTGATGGTGCGGATGTACACCACCCGAATTATTCAGATACTGGATAATCTGCTGGCAAATGCGATGACCTTTCATGATAGTGACCAGCCGATTATTCTGCGTGTGAAGCGATCGCGGGGTCAGGTTCATATCAGCCTTGCCGATAAGGGGCCTGGCCTGCCAGCGGGTAAAGAAGAACGTATTTTTGACCGCTTCTATACAGAGCGCCCTTCATCTGAAGGTTTTGGTCATCATTCCGGTTTGGGCCTGTCTATTGCGCGGCAAATTGCTATTGCCCATGGTGGCCAGCTTGTTGGCAGAAACGACAAATCTGGCGGGGCGATATTTACCCTTACACTTCCGCTAGCCGATAAGGCGTGAAGTTGCTATTCTTGCCGGTATGAAAGATAGCGACAATTACACAGATAAGAATTTGGATGCTGGCCGCCTGGTCATGGTGATAGGCCAGTCTGGTTCGGGGCATTCTACCGCGCTGGATTGCCTGGAAGATGCAGGCTTTAGCGCGATTGATAATCTGCCGCTGGCATTGATAGATCAGCTGGTTGCCCTGTCGGTTGAAACAGAGAAAAAACAACTGGCGGTTGGGGCGGATTTGCGGACCTCTGGCTTTGATGAAAAAGCGATTGAACGGCTGGTTGGCAATCTGCGGAAACGT
>JBMHCK010000005.1:0-17443 GCA_049889955.1 Puniceispirillaceae bacterium (SeqCode) | reverse complement strand
GGTCAGCAACGATATTTATCATGGCGTCTTAGGTCAGCGCACATCGCTGGCCGCACCCGACATTGTTGGGGGTGTAGCTCAGTTGGTTAGAGCGCTGGCCTGTCACGCCAGAGGCCGCGGGTTCGAGTCCCGTCACTCCCGCCACTTTTTCCAAGAAATTATGAAGATACTGGTCGGGGTTATTTTATGGCCTCTATGACCTTTTCCTTGTTGCTTAAGTTTGGCAGAACCGTCAGATGGCGGCCGCCGCGTTTCTGCTGCTTGGGTGCGGGGTGTATGCTCGCATTTTCAAGCGCTTCTTTGTGTCGTTTATTTATGGTAATGCGCTTTTTTTTGCCTTCATTTGCAAGAAGAAAATCAAAGCGCCCTGTGTGATCTCTGGCGAAACAAATATAGTGGGTTGGCGTTCCTGCTTCTAATTTTTTATTACTTGGGTGACCCTCGACCCATAGGTTGTTGAAGCCGTTGCTGATGGGAAGCTCAATCATCGCCGTAACCTCATCCGTCAACTTCCAGTTCCCAGCAAGGTAGGACTTACTGTTCTGAGTGACTCTGACCCCGCCTGTTTCTTCTTCAAGCGTAAGGCCTAATTCTGGAAATTCCATTTTACACATCGCGCTTCTCCATATGTTCTGGAAATATTTTTTGCGAGAAATTCTATCATCGTTAATGTTTTCAAAAAATAATCTTATGATTGTATGCAGGCAGGGGGGCTTAACATTTTTTCCCCTTACCGATCGCTAAAAACTGTGCCAGCATTACGGGGTAGAGAAATACCGTTATGACAGGATGGTTTGCAGTGGCTCGGCCCAATATCGTATTTATCACTTCTGATCAGCAACGCAGTGATTGCTATGGCTTTGCTGGCAAGCCTGTGAAAACCCCGCATCTGGATAAATTACGGGCAGAGGGGATGCATTTTAGTTCCTGTATAACACCAGCCCCTGTATGCCAGCCTGCGCGGGCCGCGATTCTAACTGGCAAATTGCCTAAAACCAATGGCGTGAAAGATAATGGAATTGATTTGCGCCCAGAGGTGGGCGGCGAGAGCTTTGCTGCTGCCTTGTCCAAGGCTGGCTATCAAACCGCGCTTATTGGCAAGGCGCATTTTGCTACCACACAAACCTTCACCCCCCAGCCTACCCCGGAATGTAAAAGCGGCTCTGCTGAATATCCGCCTAGCTGGACTGGCCCCTATATGGGATTTGGTCATGTAGAGCTGGTCACGCAGGGCCATTGGCATAAAATCAGGCCGCCTGTTCTGCCGCCTAGTGGACAGCATTATGAAAACTGGTTTTTTAACAAGGTTGGCGGGGCAGAAGGGTTCGAGTTATGGAAGTCTGAAACCCGGCCCAATAGTGGGGCAGCACAAACCTGGGCATCTGCGCTGCCGGTTGCCTGGCATAGCTCTAGCTGGGTAGGTGACCGTGCTATCGACTGGATTTCCGAACAGAAAGAAGAAACGCCCTTTTGTATCTGGGTTTCCTTTCCAGACCCGCATCACCCCTTTGATTGCCCCGAACCGTGGAGCATGCTGCATAACCCATCTGATGTGGAATTGCCAGAGTTTCTGGAAAAGGATTTGGACAGGCGGCCCTGGTGGCACCGGCAATCCCTGGAGGCGGAGCCCGAAATTAAAGACCCCATCTTGAAAAAATTTCGCAAGCAAGGATCGCGGATGCCTGATCAATCGCAAGAACAATTGCGCGAAATGACCGCCAATTATTACGGCATGATTTCGCTGATTGACCATAATGTTGGGCGGATTGTGAATTGCCTGAAGGAAAAAGGCATGCTGGATAATACAATTATTATCTACACCTCTGATCATGGCGATCATATGGGAGAGAGAGGATTATATCTAAAGGGCCCGATGCTGTATGACTCGCTGTTAAATGTTGGCATGATTGTGCGCGGGCCGGGGATTGAGCCGGGAGGCAGCAATAGCCAGCCAATAACCACCCTGGATGTTGGGGCTACTTTTTGTGACTATGCCGGTACTACCCTGCCAGCTGAGGCACAAAGCCGGTCCCTGAAGGCCTGTTTTGAGGGCGGGGCCTCACCGCACCGCGCAGTATATAGTGAATGGGATGTCGCTGCCAGCAGATGCGGCGTGCGCCTTGATCTGCGCACCGTGCATACAGGCGATGCCAAGCTGACCATAGAGCTGCAATCCGGGGCGGGTGAGCTGTATGATTTAGCAACCGATAAAAACGAGATGCATAATCTCTGGGATGACCCGCAACATGCCGCCTTGCAAGAAAAGATGGAAGCGCTGTTATGGGCGCGCCCGGGTATCGAACTGGCTGAATTTGATGCCCCTATCGGGGTAGCATAACCCCTGATATTAGCCAGCTTTATTGGCGCTAATTAGGGCTTCTGCATTTTTATGTCGAGAAGTTTAAACGCTGTTAATTTGGGTGAGGGGAATCTCTTAAACCATGCTAGGGTTGTGTGTCTTCTAGCCTGCATATCGGCAAATAAAGGGGGGGTACGATGACAAATTTTTTACTCATCACCTCTGATGAACATCGCCGGGATGCGATGGGATGTGCTGGCCACCCGCAGATATGCACCCCCAATCTGGATAAGTTGGCTGCCCGCGGTACCCGCTTTACCAACGCCTATACCGCCTCGCCAATGTGTGTGCCAGCCAGAGCGGCGCTGGCGACCGGCCGCGCTATCCACCAGACAGGGCATTGGGACAGCGCAACACCCTATGCTGGCACCCCTGAAAGCTGGATGCATCGCTTGCAAGAAGCTGGGCATGAAACGGTTTCTATTGGTAAATTGCATTTTCGATCTACTGCCGATGATAATGGTTTTTCGACCGAGATTTTGCCGATGCATGTGATGGGCGGTATTGGCTGGACAATCGGGCTATTGCGCAAAAATTTGCCAGAATACAAGGCCGCTAGCGAGTTGGCAGCAGATGTAGGAGAGGGGCCATCAAGCTATACAGATTATGACCGCAAGATCACTGATGCGGCGGTTAACTGGATAGAGACATCACAACACAAAAAGGGTAAGGGCTGGGCGGCGTTTATATCGCTGGTCAGCCCGCATTACCCGCTAACCTGTCCAGCAGAATTTAGCCAGCTTTATCGCCCGGCAGATATGGCGTTGCCGATTGGCTATTCAGACGGCCCTCCCTCGCATCCTGAACTGGCCCAAACAGCCGCATTTTTTTATTATGATGATTATTTTGATGAGGCCGGAATGCGGGCGGCCAAATGCGCCTATTTTGGATTAACTTCCTTTTTGGATGATTGCGTTGGTAGAATTCAGGATGCGCTGGTGCGTAGCGGCCAGGCAGAGGATACAGTGGTGTGTTATATCTCTGACCATGGCGAGATGCTGGGCGATCATGGGTTATGGACCAAACAGGTGATGTATGAGGGGTCTGTTGGCGTGCCGATGATTATGGCTGGCCCCAATATTCCGGCGGGAAATCTTTGCAACACGCCTGTCATGCTAACCGATATCGCGCCTACCGCACTGGCGGTGATGCAGCAGCCCTTTGACGGATATTCTGGTACCTCGCTGGTGCATCTGGCCAGCCAGCCAGATCAGCCAGACCGCACCGCCTTTAGCGAATATCATGATGGCGGATCCGCCACCGGCAGTTTTATGATACGCTGGCAGGGGTGGAAATATATTCACTATGTCGGCGCCCGGCCACAGCTTTTCAATCTGCAGGATGATCCGGATGAGCTGGATGATTTGGCTGGCAGCGCCCCGGACGCTCCGGCAGTCATGAAGGCGCTAGCCGAAGGGGAAGCACGTTTGCGCGAGATTTGCTCGCCAGAGGAGGTAAACGCCCGCGCTTTTTCCGATCAGGCCCGCAAAATTGCGGCACTTGGCGGCGAGGAGGCCTGTCTTGCCAACTATAATTTTAACCACACCCCCGTGCCAGACACGCCCTCAACATAAAGGCGATTATGCCGCTTTCCAGCGCGTACCAGACACCCTGCAGCCCAGACTATTTCCGCCTTGGCTGGTCGGCGAGGGTGGCTTCAACGGTTGGATGGGCGCGTAAATCATCCAGAAAGGCGGCCAGTTTTGGGCGCGTTTCCCGCAATTTATCCTTGTCCAGATTCCAGCGCGATATCATATACAGGTAAAAATCGGCAGCGGTCAGCATCTCACCGCAAATATACGGGTTTATCAGGTCTTCAATATAATCATAGAGATGGTCATTGACCTCTCTTGCCATTGATTTAATCTCTGGATAGGCAGCTTCTGGCCCATATTGATAGGTATGGTGCTGGCGATGATAGGCAGGATACATAGTCGCCCCCAGCATGGACAGGACAGATAGATAGGTTTTTTCCGCCGCACTGCCAGATGCCGGTACCAGATGCGGGCAATGGGCGCCAAGATAGTGGACTATCGCCAGCGATTCAAAAACCTGGCCACCATCCGGGCATATCAATACCGGTATTTTTCCTGTTGGGTTTTTGGCCCGGAATTCAGGGGTTGCACGCTCTGCATCATCCGGGAAAGAGATGGTATAATCCAGCCCGGCTTCACGAAGCAGAAATTCAACAATAAGCGAGCCGGCAAAGGCGCGGCCATAAATATGATAAGATGCCATAATCTGTCTCTTTTCCTATTCTGGAATGGTTGCGGTAACCCCGCCATCTACTATCAGCTCAGTTCCGGTAATATAGCGAGCTTCATCTGAGGCCAGGAACAGGGCAGCATGAGCAACATCTTCTGCGTTGCCCATTCTGCCCATTGGTACCTGATTATGTCTTTTTTGCACAAAGCCCTGATAATCGCCATCGGCGTATTTTTCTGCCATACGGTCAATCATCGCTGTATGCATCAGGCCCGGCAATACACAATTCATTCGGATATTGTTAGCTGCATGAATGACCGCAGATGTTTTGGTATAGTGCTGCAAGGCGGCTTTGGCCGCGCTATAGGCGATTTGCGGCTTGCCCAGATATCGTATGCCAGCAATAGAGGATATGTTTACAATCACGCCGCCACCTTGCTCTATCATATGGGGCAGAACGGCACGGCAGGTCATCATCACGCTGTTGAAATTTAAATCCATTTGCTGCTGCCAGACAGTATTATCCACGCTTTCTGGCAGGATGCGTTCTGACTGGCCTACATTATTGACCAGAATATCCAATCGGCCATGCCGGGTGATGATATCGGCTATCCAGCGATGAATATCAGCTTCCTGGGTTACATCGCCATAGTAAAGCTGGCAGATCCCGCCCGCATCCAGAATGGCGCGTTTGGTGCGCTCGCTATCTGTTTTGTGAATATCTATCCCTTCGATCAGGCCACCTTGGGCGGCAAACAGCTCGGCGATAGCGCGTCCATTACCTTTGGGATTATCCGGAGAGCCAATACCGGTTATCGCAACCACCTTATTTTTCAATGAGAGCATCAGCCTGTTAACTTTCTGCGGATTAACCCACGCTTCCTATGAAAATAAATTTTTATTAATTGGGACAAAAATGAAAAAAAACTATAATTCGCTTTTCAGCTTTCTACAATTGCTTATGATGACGCGGTCAGGCATGTGACTGTGCCAAGTGGCAATCATTCTGCCGCAATTTTATTCAAAGGTTAAGGAGCCAAAAGCTATGTCTGTAAATGATGTAATCATGCAGGCCATGCGCGAGAACAGCATCGATTTTGTAACTACTGTGCCATGTAAACAACTGGCTGGTGTTATTGAAAAAATTGAACAGTCTGATGATATCCGCCATGTTCCGGCTAATCGCGAAGATGAAGGTATGGGGCTGTGTGCCGGGGCCTATATGGGTGGGGCCAAGCCAGCTATTATTATGCAAAATACCGCTATTGGCGTCACCATTAATGCACTGGCAACGCTGATTCAATTCTACCGTATGCCCCTGCCGATGCTGATCAGCTATCGCGGCGAGGTTGGCGAGCCGGTGGCCTGTCAGGTAGAGATGGCGGTGCATACCAAGGCGTTGCTTAATCAGCTATCTATCCCGACCTATCACTTTCACAAGCCTGAAGATGCTAGCGAAACCTCGGCTATCCTGGCGCATTGTTTCATGGCAAGAAAACCAGTTGCGCTATTGATGGATGCAACCTTCTGGAAAGGGGCATAAGGGCTATGATTAGAAGCGATGTTTTAAAAACACTGATACCGCTCATTTCGGATGAATTGGTTGTTACCAATATTGGCCTGCCAAGTCAGGAAATGCATTTGCTGGATGACCAGCCCAGCAATTTTTATATGCTTGGCACGATGGGGCTTGCCTCTTCTATTGGTCTGGGGCTGGCGCTCGCACAGGATAAAAAGGTGATCGCGGTAGATGGCGATGGCTCTGTACTGATGAATTTTGGTACCCTTCCAACCATTGCCAATAATCCGGCTTCGAATTTTATTTTGCTGATTATTGATAATGGCAGCTATGGGTCTACTGGCGACCAGACCACCTATACCGGGCTGAAAACCTCGCTGACTGAGGTGGCTCTGGCGTGCGGGTGTGAAAATGTCATTGAATGTTCAGCTCAGGACACAAAGGATGTTGTGGAAAAAGCGCTGGCAGGCGATGAAATGACCATCATTATCAGCAAATGCGAATCTGGCAATATCAAGGTTCCTGTGATTGAAATGGACCCTGTTGTGATTAAAGACCGCTTTATGAAAGCCGTTAACGCTTAAGGCAGGGATAACTGGCATAGTTCTTGAACATCCTCTGCTTTGGGCGTTACGCTAAAACCTATTGCAGAAAAGGATAAGGACCATGTCAGAGCCAACAGCCGCACAAAATGCCGAACAGGAAAAACAGCTTCTGGCAGCGCTTGAAAAGCTGCTAGAAAATTACGGTAATTATGATGCCCCCTATTTGCGTAAAGATGGGGATATCGTTGTGCCTCTTGATTCTGTATTAAAGAAAAATAGAGCCGCTTATAACGGTCTGGCTACTGCCTTTTCCGAGATGATGAGTGGTGATATCGACCGGCGCAGATCGTCAACCTGGGTGAAGTAGGGGCCTAACGTGCGGGCAAGCTACCTGCCGTGCAGCTGCGGATGCCTGTTTTTTACACTATGGATAAAAATGCCCCTGAAAGCCTTGCATTTCGCATGCGGTTAGACTAATCAAATCCTAACTAGATTTATCCATTGCGACGGGGGTCAGGAAACTCAATGGAAGGGTATCTCTCAGAATATCTGCCTATCGCCATCTTTATGGCTCTGGCTATTGGTTTGTCCATTGCTTTTGTTGTGGGTGCGGTGGTTGTTGGATCGCAAAAACCTGATATTGAAAAGCTTACCGCCTATGAGTGTGGCTTTGATGCCTTTGATGATTCTCGCAAGCCGTTTGATGTACGGTTTTATCTGGTCGCTATTCTATTCATTATCTTTGATTTGGAAATTGCTTTTTTGTTTCCATGGGCTGTTGCGCTTGGCGACATAGGCGCCTTTGGGTTCTGGTCAATGATGGTGTTTTTGGGCGTTCTGACCGTAGGCTTTATTTATGAATGGAAGAAAGGGGCTCTGGAATGGGAATAATCGACAAAAAGACAGCATTGACACCAGACCAGCTTGACGCCCACGCGCCGATACCGCCAGGCGCTGATCAGGATGCTATCCTAAATGCGGTAACAGACGAGATTACCAATCGCGGCTTTGTTATTGCCAAAGCGGATAAATTATTTAACTGGGCACGTTCCGGCTCTTTATGGCCAATGACCTTTGGTCTGGCCTGTTGTTCGGTTGAGATGATCCATTCTGCTGCTAGCCGTTATGATATGGACCGTTATGGCATGTTGTTCCGGCCTAGCCCGCGTCAATCTGATGTGATGATTGTCGCTGGCACGCTGACCAATAAAATGGCCCCGGCATTGCGCCGCGTCTATGACCAGATGCCAGAGCCACGTTGGGTTCTGTCGATGGGATCATGTGCCAATGGTGGCGGGTATTATCACTATTCCTATGCTGTGGTTCGCGGCTGTGACCGCATTGTGCCAGTGGATGTTTATGTGCCTGGATGCCCACCTACCGCTGAGGCGTTAATTTATGGTCTGTTGCAGCTGCAGAAAAAAATTCGCAGAACCAGCACAATCGCCAGAGCCTAGATCTGTGTAAAGCGTGATGGCTGGCCAGCGGGCCAGATAAAGCGCTTGAGCAAAAGGGATAAGTGTAAACAAGGTTTATGCTGAACAGGGGAAGAAGACACTAAGATGAGTGAAACCACAGACACACAAGATACAGCGCAAGCTACAGGCAAAGCTGACGAGATGAAAGGCCATCTGGCCGCATTGCTTGGCGAGCGTGCCAGTGTTCAGCTTGACCTGCAAAATGCCTTGAAAATTGAGTGTTCGACACAAAACCTCATTGATGTGCTGAAGATATTGCGCGATGATTCTTCGCTGCAATTCCGCCAGCTAATAGATGTGACCGCAGTTGATTATCCAGACCGTGAAAGCCGTTTTGAGCTGGTTTATTTGCTGCTTTCTATTGCCGAGAATTGCCGCGTGCGAGTCTGTGTTGCGATAGATGAGGATGCGGTTGCCCCATCTGTAACCGAGCTGTTTTCCTCGGCCAATTGGGCCGAGCGAGAAGTCTGGGATATGTTCGGGATTTATTTTGCTGGCCATCCGGATCTGCGCCGCTTGCTGACGGATTACGGGTTTGAGGGGCATCCCTTGCGCAAGGATTTCCCGCTCACCGGCTATGTAGAGGTGCGCTATAGCGAGACGCAAAGACGGGTTGTGTATGAGCCGGTGCATCTGACCCAGGAATATCGTGATTTTGATTTTATGAGCCCGTGGGAAGGGGTGCAGGCAGATATCGCCCCGCCACCCGCAGATGATGAGGCAGGAGCGTAAGATTATGGGTGAAATGCAAATCCGACCCCTGACCCTGAATTTTGGCCCGCAGCATCCAGCAGCGCATGGCGTGCTTCGCCTTGTTCTGGAAATGGATGGTGAAGTGATCGATCGGGCTGACCCGCATGTAGGCTTGTTGCATCGCGGCACGGAAAAGCTGATTGAGAATAAAACCTATCTTCAGGCGTTGCCCTATTTTGATCGGCTGGACTATGTGTCGCCAATGAATCAGGAACATGCCTGGGCGCTGGCGATTGAAAAGGCCTTGCAGATTGAAGTTCCGAAGCGGGCCCAGCATATCCGCGTATTGTATTGCGAGATTGGGCGGATTTTGAATCATTTGCTTAATCTGACCACCTTTGCGATTGATGTTGGCGCGATGACCCCGCTTTTATGGGGTTTTGAAGAACGCGAAACGCTGATGGAATTCTATGAGCGGGCTTCTGGTGCGCGCTTGCATGCGGCTTATTTCCGCCCCGGCGGTGTGCATCAGGATCTGCCTGATGGCCTGACCGATGATATTTTGCGCTGGGCAGAAAAATTCCCGGCTTTCATTGATGATCTGGAAACATTGCTGACCAATAACCGTATTTTCAAACAGCGTACTGTGGATATTGGCGTTGTTACCACTGATGATGCGCTGGATTTGGGTATGACGGGTCCGTGTTTGCGGGCAACAGGCTATGCGTGGGATTTACGTAAATCACAGCCCTATGACTGTTACGCAGATATGGATTTTGACGTTCCAGTTGGCACCACTGGCGATTGCTATGCCCGATATCTGGTGCGGGTTGAAGAGATGAAACAGTCGCTGCGGATTATCCGTCAGGCGATTGAAAAAATGCAAGAAGGTCCGGTACTGGCTGAAAATAATAAAGTGACCCCGCCACGCCGCGGGGATATGAAACAGTCAATGGAAGCGCTGATACATCATTTTAAGCTGTATACTGAGGGCTTTCATGTGCCAGCAGGGGATAGCTATACCGCTGTAGAGGCGCCAAAGGGCGAGTTTGGCGTTTATCTGGTGTCAGATGGCTCAAACAAGCCGTATCGTGCGCGTTTGCGTGCGCCTGGCTATTATTTCATGGCCGCTGTTGATTATATGTCCAGAGGGCATATGCTGGCAGATTCAGTAGCGATCATTGGGTCTTTGGATATTGTTTTTGGTGAAATTGACAGATGAGCATTCAGACACTTATTGCAGAAGATCAGCCTGAGAGCTTTGCCTTTACAAAGGAAAGCGAAAAGGAAATTGCAAAGGCGATTTCGAAATATCCCGAAGGGCGGCAAGCTAGCGCGGTTAAATCGCTGCTATATATCGCCCAGAAACAGAATGATAACTGGATTCCGGTAAAGGCGATTGAGGAAATTGCTAACCGTCTGGATATGGCAGAAATGCGCGTTCTGGAAGTGGCCAGCTTTTATTCAATGTTCAATTTAAAGCCTGTTGGTAAATATTACCTGCAAGCCTGTGGGACAACCCCTTGTATGCTGCGCGGGTCTGATGATGTGATCCGCTGTATCAAGGACAAGCTGGATATCAGCTCTGGCGAGACGTCTGCGTGCGGTAAATTCACACTTTTGGAAGTGGAATGTCTGGGGGCTTGTGTGAACGCGCCTATCTTGCAGGTAAATGACGATTTCTATGAAGATCTGGATTATCAGTCCACAAAACAATTGCTAGAGGCATTGGAAGCGGACGCACCGCCTGCTGTTGGTTCGGTAACAGGCCGGCAAGGTTCAGAGGCGGATGGTGGGGCCACGACACTTAAAACTGCAAAAAGCAGTGGAAAGAAGGGGTAGAGATGCTTGCAGATAAGGATCGTATTTTTACTAACCTGTATGGCTGGAATGATGCTGGGCTGAAGGGGGCAAAATCCCGCGGCGACTGGGATAATACCAAGGCTATTCTGGCACGTGGCCATGATGAAATCGTTGAAGAGATCAAGGCGTCTGGCTTGCGAGGGCGCGGCGGAGCTGGGTTTCCAACTGGCCTGAAATGGTCCTTTATGCCAAAGGAAGTAGGGGTGCGGCCACATTATCTGGTGGTAAATGCCGATGAGTCCGAGCCTGGCACGTGTAAAGACAGGGACATTATTCGCCATGAGCCGCATAAATTAATCGAAGGCTGTCTGGTTGCTGGTTTTGCGATGCGCGCCCATACCGCTTATATCTATATTCGCGGTGAATTCTATAATGAAGGTAAAATCCTGCAGGCGGCGATTGATGAGGCCTATGATGCAGGGTTGCTTGGCAAAAATGCAGCCGGGTCAGGCTGGGATTTTGATGTATATCTACAGCGCGGTGCAGGGGCCTATATTTGTGGTGAAGAAACCGCCCTTATCGAGTCTATGGAAGGCAAGAAAGGCCAGCCACGCCTGAAGCCGCCTTTCCCGGCAGGGGTTGGTCTTTATGGCTGTCCGACAACGGTAAATAATGTTGAATCTATTGCGGTTGCGCCAACGATTATGCGGCGCGGCGGGGCCTGGTTTGCTGGGCTGGGCAAGGAAAATAACACAGGCACCAAGCTGTTCTGTATTTCCGGGCATGTAAACAAGCCCTGTAATGTCGAAGAAGAGATGGGCATCCCGTTAAAGGAGCTTATCGAAAAACATGCTGGCGGGGTTCGTGGCGGCTGGGATAATCTGCTGGCCATTATACCGGGCGGCTCTTCTACACCGCTGATGCCAAAAGATGTGTGCGAGACCATGACCATGGATTTCGATGCGCTGCGTGAGGCCGGTACCGGGCTGGGTACTGCCGGTATTATCGTGATGGATAAAAGCACCGATATTGTGCGGGCGATTGCACGTCTATCCTATTTCTACAAGCATGAAAGCTGCGGGCAATGTACCCCATGCCGCGAAGGCACTGGCTGGATGTGGCGGATGATGGATCGTATGGTGCGCGGCGAAGCTGAAATCCATGAAATCGAAACATTGGAACAGGTAACCCGTCAGGTAGAAGGGCATACGATTTGCGCCCTTGGTGATGCGGCGGCCTGGCCTGTTCAGGGGTTGATCAAGCATTTCCGTCCGGAAATCGAAAGACGAATTATGGCATATCAGGCCATGACTAACGCTGCTGAGTAAGGAAGAGACGATGCCAAAGCTGACAGTGGACGGAATTGAGGTTGAAGTAGAAGACGGGGCAACTGTGCTGCAAGCTTGTGAAGAGGCTGGCGCAGAAATCCCGCGTTTTTGCTATCATGAAAGATTGTCGATAGCGGGTAACTGCCGGATGTGTCTGGTGGATATGGAACGCGCGCCAAAGCCTATTGCTTCATGTGCGATGCCAGCTGGCGATGGCATGGTCATCAGCACCAAGTCCGAGCGTGTGAAAAAAGCCCGTGAAGGGGTGATGGAATTTCTGTTGGTAAACCATCCCCTGGATTGCCCTATTTGTGATCAGGGCGGCGAGTGTGATCTGCAGGATCAGGCGATGGGCTATGGCCATGATGCGTCCCGCTATGCCGAGAACAAGCGTGCGGTTAGCGAAAAATATATGGGCCCGCTGATCAAAACGGTGATGACCCGTTGTATTCATTGTACGCGCTGTGTCCGCTTTTCTACAGAAGTGGCAGGGGTTACCGATCTGGGCGCGATTGGTCGAGGTGAAGGGGTGGAAATTACCACATACCTTGAAAAAACACTGGCCAGCGAGCTATCTGCGAATGTTATTGATTTATGTCCGGTTGGCGCTCTGACCTCACGCCCTTATGCCTTTGTGGCCCGTCCATGGGAGCTGAACAAGGTTGAAAGCATTGATGTAACCGACGCTATGGGCGCCAATATCCGTATTGATGCACGCGGCAATCAGGTGATGCGGGTATTGCCGCGCCTGAACGAAGATATCAATGAAGAATGGATTTCCGATAAAGCACGCTATGCGATTGATGGCCTGCGCCGCCAACGTTTGGACAAGCCCTATTTGCGCGGCGAAGATGGGCGTCTGCATCCGGCAAGCTGGGATGATGCCTTTGCCGCTATCGCTGCCAAGGTAAAAAAGACCAAATCAGACAAGATGGCCGCTATTGCCGGGGATCAGGTAGATGCAGAAGCCATGTTCGCGCTAAAATCCCTGTTTGATAAGCTCGGCAGCCCGCATCTGGATTGTCGCCAGGATGGGGCCAAGCTGACCGCCAAAAATCGTGCATCCTATCTGTTTAATACCACGATTGCAGGCGTTGATGATGCCGATGCTATTTTGATAATCGGCAGTAACCCGCGCATAGAAGCGCCTGTTATGAATGCGCGTATCCGCAGAAATTATCTAAATTCACGGGTGCCGATTGCCCAGATTGGTCCGGCATCTGATCTGACCTATCCAGCAGAGCATTTAGGCGAGGATATGTCGGTTCTGGAATCGCTGGCCGCGGGTAAGCATGCTTTTGCAAAGCTGATGAAAAAGGCTAAAAAACCCATGGTAATCATAGGGATGGGCGCTCTGCGCCGCGCTGATGGACAGGCCGTTATGGCTCTATGTCATCAATTGGCTAAAGCCACAGGCATGGTGAGTGATAGCTGGAACGGCTTTAATGTTCTGCATCATGCGGCGGCCCGTGTTGCTGGTCTTGATATGGGCTTTGTTCCGGGTAAGGGCGGCAAAGATGTGCCAGCAATGCTGGATGCGGCAGCCAAGGGGAATATGGATTTTGTCTGGTTGCTGGGCGCAGATGAGCTGGATACAACCAAGCTGGATAAAGCATTTGTCGTCTATCAGGGTCATCATGGCGATACCGGCGCACAATGTGCAGATGTTGTTCTGCCAGGTGCGGCCTGGGCTGAAAAAGATGGGGTATATGTGAATTTTGAAGGGCGGGTTCAGATGGCACGCCGGGCCGCATTCCCGCCAGGTGATGCGCGCGAGGATTGGGCGATTTTACGTGCCTTTTCCGAGACCATCAACAAAACCCTCAGCTTTGATAGCTTGAATGAATTACGCGGGCAGATGATTGCCGCGGTTCCGGTTTTTGCGAATTTGGATGAAATTCAGCCAGCAAAATGGGCAAAATTTGGCCGTGCTGCCAAGCTGAAATCAGAGCCGGTTGAAGCGGGCTTGAAGGAATTTTACATGACATGTGCTATTTCCCGTGCGTCAGAAACGATGGCGGAATGCTATCAGGCAGCACAAGCTGATAAATCAGCGGTTGCCGCCGAATAGCAAAGGGTAGATGGGGGAGACAAACATGATTGAACAATGGCTTATTGAAGCGGCATGGATTGTTGCCAAGATTCTGGCTGTTGTCGTGCCGTTATTGATAGCGGTGGCATATCTGACACTTGCTGAACGGCGGGTTATTGGTTTTATGCAGCTGCGTAAAGGGCCAAATGTGGTAGGGCCGTTTGGCCTGTTCCAGCCCTTTGCTGATGCGCTAAAGCTGATGGCCAAAGAAACCATCCTGCCAGCAGGTGCAGATAAGGTTGTCTTTATTCTGGCACCAATGCTGACCTTTATTCTGGCACTGGTTGCATGGGCGGTTATTCCGTTTGATGCCGGGATGGTGCTGGCAGATATCAATGTCGGCATTTTATATCTTTTTGCTATCAGCTCGCTTGGCGTTTATGGCGTGATCATGGCGGGTTGGGCCAGTAATTCCAAATATGCGTTTCTAGGCGCGCTTCGTTCTGCAGCGCAGATGGTATCCTATGAAGTGTCTATGGGGTTGGTGATTATCAATGTGCTGATTTGTGTTGGCTCGCTTAATCTGTCGGACATTATCGAAGCGCAGCGCGATATGTGGTTTGCCTTGCCGCTATTGCCTATGTTTATTGTGTTTTTTATCTCTACACTGGCCGAAACAAACCGCGCGCCCTTTGATTTGCCAGAAGGCGAGTCCGAGCTGGTTGCGGGGTATTTTGTTGAATATTCCTCGATGAGCTTTGCGCTGTTCTTCCTGGGCGAATATGCCAATATGATTTTGATGAGCGCGATGACAACAGTGTTGTTCCTTGGCGGCTGGTTGCCTCCATTTGATTTTGCACCATTCACCTGGATTCCGGGCCCGATTTGGTTTGTGCTAAAGATTATGCTGTGCCTGTTTGTATTTTTATGGGTGCGGGCTACCACGCCGCGTTATCGCTATGACCAGTTAATGCGTTTGGGGTGGAAAATCTTTCTGCCCTTTTCCTTGATTTATGTGGTTCTAACAGCCGGCTTTTTAATGGCCTTTGACAAGCTGCCTGGTATTGGCGGGTAAGGAGAGTAAAGCATGAGTGTATTGGTAAATGCGGTCAGGTCTTTTCTGCTGCTTGAGCTGTTCAGGGGGTTGATGCTGACGCTGAAATATTTTTTCAAACCGAAGGTGACCTTGAATTACCCTTTTGAAAAGGGCTATTTGTCACCGCGCTTTCGGGGCGAGCATGCGCTGCGCCGTTATCCTAATGGCGAAGAGCGCTGTATTGCCTGTAAATTATGTGAAGCGGTATGTCCTGCACAGGCGATTACGATTGAGGCAGAGCCACGCCTGGACGGATCACGTCGTACCACCCGATATGACATTGATATGACAAAATGTATCTATTGCGGTTTCTGTCAGGAAGCCTGTCCGGTAGATGCGATTGTCGAGGGACCAAATTTTGAGTTTGCAACCGAAACACGCGAAGAGCTGTTCTATGACAAGGACAAGCTTCTGGCAAACGGTGACAGATGGGAAGATGAAATTGCCCGCAATCTGGCACAGGACGCAAAATGGCGCTAGCCATTACGTGAAGGGGGAATAAAAAAAGGCGATGTTATCATCTGTATTTTTCTATCTGTTTGCCACTATCTGCTGTTTAGCAGGGCTTATGGTTGTGTCCTCACGCAATCCTGTGCATTCAGTACTGTTTCTAATTCTGGCATTTTTCAATGCGGCAGGGTTGTTTATTCTGCTAAATGCTGAATTTTTGGCCATGTTGTTGGTGGTTGTTTATGTTGGCGCGGTCGCGGTATTGTTCCTGTTTGTCGTGATGATGCTGGATATCAACTATTCCGAACTGCGTGAAGGTTTTCAGAAATATCGCTCGCTTGGCTTGTTTATTGCCGCGGTATTGCTGGTAGAGCTGTTTGCGACCTTCTTTGAATATACGGGCAATGTAAAAACGCTGCCATCACCAGGTGCGGTTCATAATACCAAGGCGTTGGGCCAGGTTATCTATACCGATTATATTTATCTGTTCCAATTGGCAGGCCTGATTTTGCTGGTAGCCATGGTTGGCGCGATTACGTTGACCCTGCGGCGGCGTAGCGGTGTGCGGACACAAGTTATTGCTGATCAGAATAGCCGTACCCGTGAAGAGACGGTCAAGCTGGCAAAGGTTGTTACAGGTGCTGGTGTTAAGGAGGTGACAAAATAATGGTCGAGATTACCCTTGCACATTATCTGGCAGTTGCGGCGATTTTGTTTGTTTTCGGCGTGTTTGGTATTTTTATCAACCGCAAGAATGTGATTACCATTCTGATGTCAATCGAGCTTATCTTGCTATCTGTCAGTATTAATTTGGTCGCGTTTTCTGCCTTTTCCAGTGATTTGTCTGGACAGATATTCTCTTTATTCATTCTGACCGTTGCGGCTGCAGAAGCGGCTATCGGCCTGGCGATTTTGGTGGTGTATTTCCGCAATCGTGGCTCGATATCGGTTGAAGATATCAATGTGATGAAAGGCTAACGCGCAGATGTTTTATCAGGCCATTGTTTTTCTGCCATTGCTGGGGGCGATTGCAGCGGGACTATTTTCCCTGCGCCAGCAAAATTCAGCAGCTATTGTGGTGTCGGTTTCCGGCGTCGTGTTGTCTTTTCTGTTATCTTTGTTTGCGTTTTCGCATGTTGCGATAGGCGGCAATACCGAAATCGTTTCTGTTGCCAGATGGATTAATTCCGGCAGCTTTGAGGCAAATTGGCAGCTGCGTTTCGATACGCTAACTGCGGTTATGTTGATTGTTGTAACCGGTGTTTCATCTTGTGTGCATATCTATTCCGTTGGCTATATGCACCATGATAAGGCGATTGCACGGTTTATGGCCTATCTCAGCCTGTTTACCTTTGCCATGTTGATGCTGGTTACCGCAGATAATCTGGTACAGCTTTTCTTTGGCTGGGAAGGGGTGGGCGTTGCCTCATACCTGTTGATCGGTTTTTGGTATCACAAGGAAAGCGCGCATACCGCCGCAATGAAGGCCTTTGTGGTCAACCGGGTTGGTGATTTTGGTTTTGTGCTGGGTATTTTGGCTATTTTTGCCCTTACTGGCTCGGTCAGCTTTGGCGATATTTTTGCCGATACTGCCTCTTATCAGAATGCTGTTATCAGCTTTGGCGGGATTAGCCTGCCAGCTCTGGAAGTGGTCTCTATTCTGTTATTTGTTGGGGCGATGGGTAAATCTGCCCAGTTGGGTCTGCATACCTGGCTACCAGACGCGATGGAAGGGCCTACACCTGTATCCGCGCTTATTCATGCCGCAACTATGGTTACCGCCGGTGTGTTTCTGGTGTGCCGGATGTCGCCTATTATTGAATATGCCCCTGTGGCGCTGGATGTGATTACCATTGTTGGGGCGTCAACGGCTATTTTCGCGGCAACGGTTGGAATGACCCAGTTTGATATTAAGCGGGTGATTGCCTATTCAAC
>JBMHCK010000004.1:0-8739 GCA_049889955.1 Puniceispirillaceae bacterium (SeqCode) | reverse complement strand
CCAAAATTCATGCAGATAAACCGCCCGCCAGAGGCCAGCTCTGCAGCGCGGCCTAGCAAGATGCGCTCCCAGTCAGCAGCGGCTTGCCGGGTAAATTGCGCGCGCTCATCTGCATTGGCCCCTACCATATGCACATGATCTGCTATCTGGCAGGGTTTTTCAGATACATAATGCATAGCGGTTGCCGAAAAGCCGAGAGCAAGCGTGTCTGATGCCATCAGCTGTTGGTGAAAGCCGGTTCCGCAGCCATGTACAAAGACATTTTCATGCTGAATTTGATAGGCATCAGCGCTGTTTCCCTGCATGCCTTGCATGGTGCGGAACAGGGTTGAAAAATCGTTAGAAGCCAAATCAGTATAGATAATTTCAATCGGTCTTTTATCGCCGCTAGCTCGAATTCCAGAGATCAGCTCAGACCACATATATTGGCTGGTACCGCCATCGGCAGCCCCATAATCTGCCAGTTTTAGCACTGGCAGATCAGGCAGATTTTCTATTGCCCTGGTCAATAGCGGCAAAGTGCTTTCAATGGCATGTTTGGCCCCGATAGTTCGTGCTGAATAATAGCCGCTCCCTTTCATCGACAAAACTGCCTGAGTGTTCAATGATTTAGAATCCGCCATCTGCACCTCCCTTTTCACAATCTTTTAAAAGATATTGTGGGCAGGAAAAGGCGAGGGAATCAAGAACAGATTGTCGCCCTGTCATGCTGTTTATCGGGGGCGCCAATTTGACATCAGCTTAACAGAGCTTTTCCCAAAGACGCGATATAGGCAGGGCAAACGCGCCTTTGGATAATGGCTGGCATTGACCGTATCAATGCCATTTAGCGCCATATCATGGATATGCAGAATATCTGTTTCTGCAAAGAGTGTGAAGTGTGCCTAGCGGTTATTTTCTTTGCGCCAAGCTTCAAACGCTTGCCTATGCTCATCTTTGGTGCATGGATATAGGCCGATAATTGAAATGCCCTTTTTTACTTGTTCAATAACAAAATCTTCATAGGCGGTCATTTCTGCAGCTTCTGCAGCCAGCTCATTCACCAACTCTGCAGGGATAATAATCACGCTGTCATTATCACCAACGATATAATCGCCCGGGAATACCGCCGCATCGCCGCACCCGATAGGAACATTGATATCTATTGCTTCATGCAAGGTCAGGTTGGTAGGGCTGGACGGCCGACTATGATAGGCTGGCATATCCAGTTCAGCAATGCTATCTGAATCCCGAAAACCGCCATCGGTAACCACACCTGCTGCCCCACGCTTCATAAGACGGGTGATGAGAATATCACCAGAAGAGGCGGCCCGTGCATCCTTGCGGCTGTCCATGACCAGAACATGCCCTTCTGGACATTGCTCTATGGCCTGACGTTGCGGGTGCTGCGGGTTTTGAAATTCTGCCAGTGTATTTCTGTCCTCACGCGCAGGCATATAGCGCAAGGTAAAGGCAGGACCGACCATATTCGGCGCACTTGGAACAGACTTCTTGCCGTGATCCCGCCCTACAGGATGCACATCCTGAATGACCTGATTACGCAAACCGCGCTTATATAAAGCGGTGGCTAATGTGGCAACAGATGTATGTTTTAGGATAGCGATTGCTTGGGCTGTAATAGGTGATGCTGACAATTTTCGTCTCTTCAATTCATGTTAACTATTAAGGGTTTTGGGCAAGAATAGAACGCAATTTTTGGCGCATAATCTTGCCTGTAGCGGTTAGTGGCAAGCTTTGTCTCCAAACAAAACTTCTGGGCATAAGATGCGGGCTTAGACGCATTCTTACAAGTGTTTTTAATGCCTCTTCCAGCTCTTGTAACTTATCATGCTGGTCTGGAACAATACAGGCGGTAACACTTTCTGTACGGATGGCGTCTGGCAGTCCAATCACCGCTGCCAGCTGTACACGTGGATGCTGCATCAAACAATTCTCAATTTCCGAGGGGCCGATACGATAGCCAGCAGATGTAATGACATCATCATCACGGGCAACAAAGGTAAAAATTCCGTCCTTATCCATGCGCCCCATATCGCCTGTCCGAAGCCAACCATCGGTGATTTTCTGTTGTGTTTTTTCCGGCTGTCCCCAATAGCCAAGCATTATAACCGGGTCCGGGGTTTTAACAGCAATTTCGCCCAGACTATCTGGCGGGCAGATAGTGTTATCCGGATCCAGTATAGCCACCTGGTGCCCATGGGTTGCCCGTCCCATTGCCCCTTCTGGCAGGGGGTGTTGCGGGCGTTGGCTGCAAATCACCAGATTACATTCGGTCTGGCCATAAATTTCATTGATATCGACCTGTAATACCTGTTTTGCCCAGCTGATGATGGCTTCTGGCAAGGCCTCGCCACCCGAGGCGATAGACCGAATAGACATGCCTTGCGGCAGGCCATGTTCGCGCTCTGCTAGCCGCATTAATTTTAGTGCAGTAGGCGGCAGAAACATATTTCGTATCTGATGTTTGGCAATAAAGGCAAAGGCCTGTTTTGCATCAAATTTAGCAAAGCGCATCGCTACTAGAGGCACACCATAATATAAACAGGGCAGAGCCAAATCCATCAACCCGCCAATCCATGCCCAATCTGCAGGCGTCCAGCCCTTATCGCCTGGCTGGCCCAGCCCGTTATGGCTGATTTCGATATTTGGCAGATGCCCTAGCAGAAACCGGTGCGCATGTAACGCGCCCTTTGGCGGGCCAGTGGTTCCAGAGGTATAAATCATCATGGCTGGTGTGTCGGCTGAGGCTATCGCTGGCCAGTCTTGTGGTACGACAGGCTCGGCGATTGCGGCGTCAAACAATTCTGCATTCAAGGTGCCTGCCGAGAGGGTCTCACCCGCTATGCTGTCACAGACAAGCAGGTGTTTTAGCTCTGTTAGCTGGCCATCCAATGCAGAAATCTTATCTGTTTGACTAGGATCGGTGATTAGCAATTTAGCCCCGCTATCTGTCAGCCGATAATGCAGCGCATCAATACCAAACAGGGTAAAAAGGGGCAGGGCAATCGCGCCGATACGGTAACAGGCGAAATGGGTGATAAGCGCTTCTGGCGATTGGCTAAGTAGCAAGGCAACACGGTCCCCTGCGGTAATGCCAAGCTGGCTGAAATAGGCTGCCAGATTGCACGCCGCCTGATGCAAGGCGCCATAGCTCCAGTCATGGTGTGCGCCCTGCTTGTCTACATAACAAAGGGCAATACGTTGTGGCTGGCACCGCGCCCATCTGTCACAGCATAGCTCGGCAATATTCGCATTTTCAGGTATCGGCCAGTCAAACCCGTTTTCGGCCTGTGGATTTGTGCGTATCTCTGTCAGGATAGGCGGCGCAAACAAGCTATCTTTGGTGATGGTCATAATAGGCCCCATATCAGATATGCTGTAGCCATATACAGGCCTTTAGGATACCGGTCAGCTTGCGTTGGAAAAGCACTAATAAAAGCGCTAATAAAAGCACCAAAAACCCGCTTATTTATATTTCTGGCTATCTTCAAATTGTGCAATGCTGGCATGGTGAAATTCAGCTTTCAATTGGGCAACCAACGCGCCAACAGGCAAGCTGGATTTGATTTGGCCAACCCCATGTCCAGCAGACCAGAGATCGCGCCAGGGCTTGGCAGAATTCTGCTTTGGATCCAATGCCTCGCTTAGCTCTTTATCAATATCCATCACCCCATGGTCAGATAGATCATCTGGGTCCATACCTGCCTGTTCCAGACTCTGCCGAATGAAATTTGCCTTAACACCGGTCAGCTTGTCCGTCAGTAGGATATCATCCATATTGGCAGCGGCGATCATCTCTTTATAGCTGTCTGAGGCCAGACATTCAGCTGTATTGATAAAGCGGGTACCCATATAGGCAAGGTCAGCCCCCATCGTCCGCGCCGCTGCAATATCCTGGCCTGTGCTTAGCGCCCCAGAAAGGATAATACTGCCATCAAACATCTGTTTGATCTCACCAACCAGGCCAAAGGGACTGGCCTGTCCTGAATGCCCGCCTGCCCCGGCGCTGACCGCAATAATGCCATCTACCCCTGCATCAATGGCTTTTTGGGCGTGCCGCAGATTAACAATATCGTGAAAAACGCTGCCGCCATAGCTATGTACAGACTCGACCAAATCCGGAACTGCCCCCAGCGAGGTGATAATCAGGGGCACTTCATAGCGGCGGCATAATTCCAGCTCTTCTTGCAAGATGTTATTGGTTCTATGCACAATAAGATTAACGCCAAAAGGGGCAGGTTTTTTTCCGGTTTCAGCATGTAGTGTTTGCAGGCCTTGTGTGATTTCCTGAAGCCAGCTTTCCAATCCGTCAAGCGTGCGCTGATTTTTGGCAGGAAAGGTGCCGACAATCCCGGCTTTGCAACAGGCAATGACCAGATCAGGGCCAGAGGCAAGAAACATTGGCGCGGCAATCAGCGGCAGGGATAGCTGGCCATCCAGACAGGCAGGCAGGCCCATTTACACCCCCTCCAGAACGACCAGGCTGCCCACAGAATTATCCAGGCGCATCTGTTTGACAGGGGCATATTCATCACTATGGATAAATTCCAATGCGCGCGCCCGTGAGGGAAATTTTAATAGAACCATTCGGGTCGGCGACCACAGCTCGTCCTGAATAACATCCATCTCGCCGCCGCGAACCAGATATTCCCCGCCAAATTGGGTCACAATAGGCACGACTTTCTGCTTGTAACGCTCATAGGCTTCGGCATTGTCGATGCGAACATCAACCACGATATAGGCTATTTTGTCTGACATGGCATTCTCCTGATTCAAAAAAAGGATAGGCCAGATTTTTTGTCTCTGCAATCGCAGCGCTGTTTAATACCCTGCGGCCATGCCATCTTTGCGCGGGTCTGAACCACCGATCAGCATATTGCTATGTGGGTCTATCCAGATGCCTTGCGATCCGCCAACCGGTTTGGCTGCGCGCACCACATGATGCCCCATTTTCCGCAAGCCCTCAAACAGCTCGTCGCTGATAGGGGCCTCAATTTCAACCTCGGTGGAAAACGGGTCCGGGAAAAAGCGCGGGCAATCCTGGGCTTCCTGAATATCCATTCCATAATCCAGCAGGCGGCTCAGAAACTGCATATGACCAAAGGCCTGATACTCGCCGCCCATTACCCCAAATGGCATTACGGTGCGGCCAAATTTTTTCACCATGCCCGGGATAATTGTATGCAAGGGACGCTTGTTAGGGGCCAGACAATTTGGATGCCCTTCTTCCAGCGTAAAGCCCATGCCCCGGCATTGGAACAGCACGCCTGATTGTGGTGCAACCAGCCCCGCCCCAAAACTGTGATAAACCGTATTGATAAAGGAACAGGCATTTCTGTCCTTATCCACAACCGAAATATAAACTGTGCTTTTGTGACGTGGTAGCAGGCAATCTGGTAGCGGGTGCATTGCGGCTTGCGGATCTATCATACCGGCTAGCTGGCGGGCGTAATCCTTACCGATTAGCGTATCCACCGGCACATCAATAAAATCCGGATCGCCAAGGAATAGCGAACGGTCACGGTAGGCTAGGCGTCCAGCTTCAATTTCGTGATGAATGCGCTGAAGATTGATAGGGTCATTCCCGAATTTATCCATCCCCTCTGCCATATTTAATAACAGCAAGGCGATCATGCCCTGTCCATTTGGCGGGCATTCCCAAATATCATAACCATGATAATTGGTCTTGATAGGTGTCACATAATTTGCCACCGCATTATCGAGATCATCTTGCGTATGATATCCGCCAATACTATTCAGCTTGGCCAGCATATCTTCAGCAACCCAGCCTTTGTAAAATCCATCACGCCCTTTTTCAGCAATTTCAGTCAAGGTGCGGGCAAGGGCAGGTTGGCGGTGGGCATCGCCAGCGACAAGCGAGCGCCCCTCTGGCAAAAATACCGCACTGGCATCTGCATCGCCTTGCAAAAGATCGAAACAGCCAGAAAAATCAAAGGCCACACGCGGCGTAACAGCATAGCCATCACGAGCATAGCCAATAGACGGGGCCAGAATATCGGCAAGGTCCATGCGCCCATGATCACGGTTCAAGCTTACCCATGTATCCACGGCTGTCGGCACGGTCACCGAATGGGCAGATTGCTGGGGAATGCTGGTCAGGCCTTGTTCGCGTAACAGGCTGGCATCCAGCCCGGCTGGCGCACGGCCAGAACCGTTAATGGCGACAACTTCGTCACTGTCAGCTGGGGCATAAAGACAAAAACAATCGCCGCCAATGCTGGTGGATTGTGGCTCTACTACACATTGAACCGCTACCGCTGCGGTGGCCGCATCCAGGGCATTTCCGCCCTTTTTCAGAATATCCAGCGCCGCGGCTGTAGAAAGCGGGTGAGACGTGCTGGCCATGGCATTTGGTGTCATTACAGGAGAACGGCCTGGATATTGAAAATTCCGCATTTTCTGTCCTTTAAAAATGGTTAAATGCCAGCCTGTCGGCAGGTCCGAGGTAACAGCAGGCGCTGTGATTAAGATAGTAGATTGACATTAGCACGCCGCTGGTATGTTTCAAGCGCTGGGTGATTTATGTTTTCGCGTGGCAGGTGGCAAAGAAAGGCAGGCAGAGATCAAGCAATTCATCTGGTGACTCTTCTGCCAGAAAATGCCCGCCCGGTACCTGTCCGATAGTCAGGTTTTCACATACCGCTTGCCAGGCTGCCTCAATATCTATGGTTTTGCCAACAAAGCTGGCGGCCCCGGACAACGCCAATACCGGAATAGATAGTTTTTTATCTGCATCTGCCCGGTCATGGTCCAAATCAATCGTGGCAGCGGCGCGGTAATCTTCACAAGAGGCATGAATGGTGTCGTTCTGAAAACACCGCAGATATTCCTGCAGGGCACGGGGCGTATGCACATTTCCAGATGCCCCCCAACTGCCGATTTTGCGGCGCAAATAAAATTCCGGATCGGCCCCTATCAGGGTTTCTGGCAGCGGGGCTGGCTGGATCAGAAAAAACCAGTGATAATAGGCTTTGGCAAATCGCATATCGGTATTTTCATACATGCTAAGGGTGGGGGCGATATCCAAAACTGCCAGACCGGTCAGGCGATCTTCATAATCGCGGGCCAAACGGTGGGCGACACGCCCGCCTCTATCATGTCCCATGACAGCAAACTTCTCATGCCCTAGATGACGCATTAGCGCGGCCATATCTGCGGCCATCTCCCGCTTTGCATAAGGGCTATGCTGGTCATCTGTCTGGGGTTTTCCGCTATCGCCGTAGCCGCGCAAATCGGCCAGAACCACGGTATAATCCTGTGCCAGCCTACTGACAATCTGATGCCACATATACATGGTTTGCGGATAGCCATGCAGCAACAGCAAGGCAGGTCCACTGCCCGCTACCCGATAGGCGATAAAGCTGGCATCTGTTACAAATTTTTTTGGCGCGCCTGAAAATATATCGGTCATCTGCGATTATCTTCCATGATCATATCCGCAGCTTTTTCGGCTATCATAATGGTTGGTGCATTTGTGTTGCCAGAGATAAGGGTCGGCATGATAGAGGCATCTACCACCCGCAGCCCCTGTAGACCATAGACACGCAAGCGGCTATCCACCACATCTCCATTTTTTGGATTATCGCCCATCCGGCAGGTTGAGACAGGATGATAAAGCGTAACGCCTGTCTCGCGCGCATAGGCCAGTAGTTCTGCGTCACTTTGGATATCGCGGCCAGGCTTTGTCTCGCTTACAACCTCGTCCCTCATAACCTCGCAAGACATGATATCGCGGGCAATGCGCATGCTGGCTATCAGCACCTGCTGGTCAATTTCTGCGTCCAGATAATTTGGCTGGATAGTGGGATGGGCAAAGGGATCATTAGAGGTGATATGAATAGTGCCGGCGGAATGCGGGCGCAGCTGGCAAGCACCAAAGGTTAGCCCCGGGAATTTATCAAACACACGTTTGGCCGGATTTTCAAAGCTGGCATGGGCGATATGATACTGAATATCTGGCGTATCCAGTGCCGAGTTTGAACGCACAAACCCGCCTAGCACCCCTGCGGGCAGTGCCAGAATGCCGCGTTGGCGCAGGCCATAATCCAGAACTTCCTTGATAAAATTCACCCCATGGGCGCGGTTATTCAAGGACACATTACGCCGTAACCGCCAGGATAGGCGAGCGATATAATGATCGGAAAAATTTTCACCAACCCCTGGCAAATTATGGACAGTTTCAATGCCAAGGGATTTTAGCCTGTCTGCCTGGCCGATGCCGGATAATTCCAATATTTGCGGTGATTGGATCGCACCTGCAGACAAGATAATCTCTTTATGTGCCTTCAGGGTAATTCTCTTTCCCTTATGCTGGATGCTGATGCCAGTGGCCCGCCTGCGATTTTCATCAAAATGCAGTTTTGTTACATGTGCGTTTGTTAATATGGTCAGGTTTGGCCGCTTTTCTGCCGGGCTGAGATAGGCACGGCGGCTTGACCAGCGCTTGCCGCCTTTCATCGTGACCTGATAATAGCCAAACCCTTCTTGCGAGGCGCCATTAAAATCAGGATTGCGCGGATAACCACAGCTTTCTGCCGCATCTGTCAGCTTGTCCAGAATCTCGTATTTATTGCGAAGGTCAGATACATGTAACGGCCCGCCTGTATTGTGATAGGCGGCATCCAGCTGTTCTGTTTTATCGCGCTGGCCTGCATCGCTCAGAATTTCTGAATGCTCTGCTTTCAAAAAATAGGGCAGCACGTCATCATAGGACCAGCC
>JBMHCK010000003.1:0-32852 GCA_049889955.1 Puniceispirillaceae bacterium (SeqCode) | reverse complement strand
AGATCCATCCGGGCGATTTGGAATGGTTACCGTGCGGGCAATAAAATCCATGACCCAGCCCGTAACCCTGGCCGATATCAAGGCAGAGCCGCGCTTGTCAGAACTGGCATTGGTCAAACAATCCAGGCTATCTGTGGTACCTGTTGGTGAGGCAGAATGGAATTTGATATTGGAAATGGGAAAAACCAGCCTGTAAGGATAAAAGGCCAGCCTGTTAACATAAGAAGCTGATGAAAAAACGCGCTACGCCTTGTCGCTATTTCTTTCCTTGAAAATCAGAAATAGATTTCGAAGATAAATAAACAGGCCAAGCCCCTGACCGCAAATAATCACCGGATCTTGGCGCCAAAGCGCATATAAAAACAGCACCAATCCCCCGCCAATGGAAAAATACCAAAAGGCAAGCGGGATAACAGACCGCCCTTCTCCTTCTGATTTCAGCCACTGAATGATAAAGCGCATGGCAAACAGGCCCTGACCTGCAAAGCCAATAATAATCATCAACTGTTCAGGCTTGGTCGCCAGCGAGGCGGGCAGGAAAGGAAACAGGCTAAGCAGAATTTGCCCGGCAAAAAGAGCCCCGCCACCAATAATTCCTGAGAGTGTTTCTAGCATTTATCGCCTGGTCCCTGCTTTTGCTTTTGATGTGGTCGCAGATTTGGCCTTTACGGCCTTTGCTGGCTGGCTGGCTTTTGGCGTGATATCTTCGCTAACCGCGCCTGTTTGCGGCATCCTGCGTAACAGCCAGATAACCCCTAACATATCCGAAATGCCGACCAGCAACCTGTCCAGAATCCCATATTTGGATTGTCCGCGCTCTCGCATTCTGTGGCCAACTGGCACGGCGATAACAACCCCGCCCTCACGGCGAACAAGGGCTGGCATAAATCGGTGCATATGATTGAAAAATGGCAAATTCAGGAAAATCTCTCTATCCACCACTTTCAGCCCGCAACCGCTATCTGGATGATCATCTTTTAACAAGCTTCGTCGCAGCCAGCGGGCGATAGCCGATGCACGGCGGCGAATAGCGCTATCTTTGCGGGTAACCCGGACTCCGCCAGCCATCCCCATAGCCGGACGCGCTGCCAGCAAGGCCGCTTCAAGGGCAGGCAGATCAGCTGGAATATTCTGGCCATCGCCGTCCAGAACCGCAATCAGGGGCGCACGTGATGCTAATAGCGCGGTGCGAACCGCCGCAGACTGGCCAGACCGATTTTGATGATGAAGAACCCGTAATTGTGGTACCTGTTTTTGCGCGGCCGTTAAATCTGCTGCGGTGCCATCATTACTGGCATCATTCACATAGATAATCTCAAAAGCACGCCCAGCATAAACAGCGGCAATTTCATCGATAAGAGGGCGAATATTTCCCTGCTCATTCATTACAGGAACCAGCACGGAAACTTCAGGTGTCTGATGTAGGATACGGGCCATTTTAGGTTAACACCTGTTTGATTTTTTTAACGATGTGAAGGTTGCCGACAAAAAATATGCCCTCCCCCTATAAACTGTCACCTTGGCCAGTGTCAATCAGCGGCCCTTAGAACCGGCAACATGTTGATAGAAAAATAGCTGAATGTCGCGCCCTTTTGATATATTCACACCTGCCAGCGTATCACTTACCGCCAGCTGTTGTTTCAGCTGCTCGGAAAGCTGGATAAATTCGGCGCGGTGCCGACCTTCAATAACCGCCAGCCCATCTGGTGCTTCTGCCATAAATAATGCGGCCTGCTTTACATCTAATAGCAAAATATCCTGACCCAAATGGAAAACAGCAGAAGGCTCATGATAGCCTACCAGTGCAATCGCGGCTGGCCGGTCTGGCAGGCTGGCAATATGATTTTTCAGCCGATGTGCAATATGTATCTGCGATAAGCTGGCAAACAGCCCGGCTATCAGCACCAGATGCACTGCCAGCCCAGCCCCGCAAATCGCCAGCAAATCACCAAGATGATGACCACGATACCAGTTCCATAACCGCCATAATACAAAACCAACCAGCAAGCCAATAACAGCAGCCCATATAAAGGCCCAGCCCCCGGTGCGCCCACCATAGGTGACCGCCAACCAAAAAGACGCCGCCACCAGCACCGCCCCCCAGATTGCCGCTAGAACATACCCGGCAAGAATAAAACCCCGCTGAATTCGGCTGGCAGGGGGCAGCGGGCTGACAAGCGCCCCTGCCACCAGCAGCGCAAGCGCTGGCAAAACAGGCAGTACATAATGCGGCAATTTTGTTGGCACCAATTCTATCGCCAGCCAATAGCCAACCAGCCAGGCCAGGCAAAAACGGCTGGCGGGATGGCGCAGCATATCGCGCCCCTGCCAAACCAGAAAGCCGATAAAGGCGATGCCTGGCCAAAATAACAGCCCCAGCAAGCCAAAATAGGTACCAATAGGCGCGCCATGTGATTCCTGACCAGATTTCACCTTTGACAGAAAATCCCCGCGAATAGCGATATCCAAAAACGCCCCATTTGTTTGATAGGATACCGCCACCAGCCAGGGCAGGGTCAGCACCGCCAGAATTAAAATACCGCGAAATACCGCCAGACCCGCTAGCCATTTCACCTGGCGATCAAGAATAACCAGCATGGAAATTGTGGTCAGTGCAACCAGAGGCGCGATCGGCCCCTTAATCAAAATTCCGGCTGCCATAAATGCCCAGAACCCGATGAACAGGCGGCTGCCCCGCACCGGCGAACCAGACAGGCTATGACGCTGATAAATCCGCCATAGGTAAAATTGCTGGCAGAGTATCACGCCAAGCAATACTGCATCTGTCTTGGCTAAATGCGCCTCACCTATCATCACTGGTGTTGCTGCCAGTAACAGCGTGGCCATTATCGGCAGGAAACGGGTCGCCGGCCACAAGCTGGCCGCGAATTTATAGGTCAGGATAAGGCTGGCAAGAACACCCAAAACAGAGGGCAGGCGATAGCTGGCAATATCCAGATGACCAAAAATAGCCGCAGATGCAGATTGCAGCCAGTAGATAGCAATAGGTTTTTTTGCCCGCAACTCATCCATAAAATATGGGGTAATCAGATCGCCGCTTAACAGCATTTGTTTGCTGGCTTGGGCAAAGCGTGCTTCATCACGATCTATAACCTCTAGGCTTTGATGCCCGGCTAGCACACCGACAAAAATAACCGCCAATAAGCCCCAGAAAAAGGCGCGATGTCCTGCCACCTCACTAAGGGCATTCAGCCAGTCTCGGCCCGCCCCTTTTTGAGCAGATAAATTTCTGGATGAACCCATAATTGCCAATCGCCGCATTCGCCCCTTTCTGGTTTCAGAGAGAATGAAAAGGGGCTGTCCTAAACCTGTTATGTGACGGTTTTATAATTCACATCACCTATTGTCCAACCCTATCTAAAATAGCTGAAAACTGCCAGCAAAGACTAGGCACTTTGACAGGTTGTGCGTAATGACAAGGCAGAACCCGTCCACTTCTGTTTTGAAAATTCTATGAAATGGGGGTACAAGCGCAGAAGATGGAAACACAGCGCACCCCTAAAACCGATCTCTCAAAACAGCCGGAAACCAGCTATCGCCATATATGGGCGCTATCCTGGCCAGTGATGTTATCCACCATGTCGCTGCCTCTGGTCGGTGCGGTTGATGTTGCGATGATGGGGCATCTGCCAGATCCAGCCTATGTTGGCGGGGTAGCGCTGGGCGGGCTTGTTTTTGGTGCGATTGTGCTGGCCTTTAGCTTTTTGCGGATGGGTACAACCGGCCTGACCTCGCGCGCACTAGGGGCTGGACAGAAACAGGAAATAAGCCGCATTTTTATGCGCAGCCAGCTTATCGCCCTTATCGGCAGCCTCTTGCTGATTATTCTGCATCCGCTGATTTTGACGCTGGCCTTGCGATTTATTGATAGCTCGCAAGCGGCAGCAGGCCATATGGACAGCTATTTCAGCATTCGCATATGGGGCCTGCCTGCCACGCTGGGGAATGCAGTAATGATAGGCTGGCTATTTGGCCAGCAAGCTATGCGCCTATGTATGACTCAGCTGATCTTTATCAACAGCCTGAACATCATGCTGAATTTTTTCTTTGTGTTGGGGTTGGGGATGGATGTAGAGGGGGTGGCTGCTGCCTCGCTCTGCTCTGAATGGGCTGGTTTTATTTTGATGCTCGTTATTGTGCGAGCCCAGCCGAAACGCTTTCCGCTAAGGCTGAACAGCATTGATTACAAGAGCCTGTTTGCCAGAGAAAAATGGATAGCGATGCTGAAAATTGCCCGCGATTTGGGCGCACGAACCCTGTTATTATGGGCCGTAGAAGCGCTGCTTTTGTCTCAGGCTGCTAGCAACGGGGATACCGCGCTGGCAGCGATACAAATCGTGCTGGTTATTTTTAGTTTTATTGCCTTTGGACTAGATGGATTTGCCCATGCTACCGAAGCGCTGGCAGGGGCAGCTATCGGATCTGGCAGCCGCACGAAATTACAGGTGATTATCAAACGTACCACCTTATTGGCGGCGCTGGCGGCAGGGATCATGTCAGCTGGCCTGGCCCTTCTTCAGGGGGTTATCATTCCAGTTATGACCAGCCAGCCCCCGCTTCAGGCTGCAGTTGCTGATCTTTGGCTGTGGTGTGTGGTGATCCCGCCTGTTTCCTTTCTGGCCTTTCAGATGGATGGGGTCTATGTCGGTGCGGCCGCCAGCCACTATATGCGAAATGGTATGGTTGTTTCATTTGCGCTGTTTGCCGGACTGATATTTACATTTGCCTCTGCAGGGCTTGACGGCCTGATGTTCGCCTTTATTGTTTATTTGCTGGCCAGAGGTATTTATCTGGCACTGTGTTTACGGCATATGTTTGCCAAATACGTTGGGGCCAGATATGACGAGAATAGCGATAGTGCCCGCACACCCTGAACCGCAATATATAATTTAACCGCTAAATAGCGAAGTGATCGCAAAACCAGATGGATAGCCGATGTCAGTTATAGAATATCAGTCCGGAATTACCCTCCCGACCCCCGATAGCCGCCCGCTTTATATCATCCATTTAAGCTGTTTTGATGCGTGGCTGAACAGCCTGTCAGAAGCCGGCCAGAGCTGGGTACGCGAAACCGCCATGCCTGCCAAAGCCGGCAATTGTATCACCCTGCCGGATAAGCAAGGCCAGCTTGGCGCCGCCGCGTTACTGATAGATAAAAATATTATCTGGGAGAGTGCGGGCGCTGCCAGCAAACTGCCCGCGGCCAGCTGGGCCCCTGAAATGACCTTTGCCGCGGAAGCTAGCCTCGGCGATATTCAGCTTGGCTGGGGGCTGGCACAATATCATTTTGCGCCACACAAACCGGAAAAGGCCGCTGCCCAAAAAGCCACGCTGGCATTATCAAAAAAACAGCAGGACAAAGCTGTTGAGGCCCAAATAATGGGCACCCATATCACCCGCGAAATGGTCAATCAGCCTGCCAATAAAATGACCCCGCAAGGGATTGAGGAAGCAGCAAAGAAAATCGCGCAAACCTATTCGGCCAACATAAAGGTGGTTAAGGGCAAAGTGCTGGAGGGATATGCACCAGCTGTGCATATTGTTGGCCGCGCTGCCGAGATACCGCCGCGCCTGATTGATATGAGCTGGGGAGAAGAAGGCCCGACAATTACACTTGTTGGCAAGGGTATCAGTTTTGATTCAGGGGGGCTGGATATCAAACCCTCGCGTGCTATGGAGCTGATGAAAAAAGATATGGGCGGGGCCGCGCATGTATTGGGACTGGCAGCAGCGCTGATGGCAGCAAAGGTAAAAATCCGGTTGCGGGTGCTGGTAGCGGCAGCAGAAAATGCCATCTCGGAACGGGCAATGCGGCCATTAGATGTGATTGATACTGCCGCTGGTATCGCTGTAGAGGTTGGCAATACAGATGCTGAAGGCCGGCTGGTCCTGGCCGATGCCCTGCATTACGCGCTGCATGATAAAGATTATCCCGAGCCAGATTTTGTGGTGGATTTTGCCACCTTGACCGGTGCAGCACGGGTCGCCCTTGGCACCGAATGCCCGGCATTATTTTGCAATCATACAACGACCGCCCAGCAATTGATGCGCCTTGGTGCAGAACGCGATGATCCGCTCTGGCAGCTTCCCCTGTTCGAAGCCTATGAGAGATATCTGGATGCTGGACAAGCTGGCCTGTCCAGTACCGGGCATTCTGGTTATGGCGGGGCGATAACAGCGGCCTTGTTCCTGCGCCGGTTTGTTGGCAAACAGGCCGACTGGGCGCATATTGATGTCATGGCCTGGAACCTGTCTAGCCGTCCTGGACGCCCAAAGGGCGGTGAGGCTATGGGCCTTCGCACCTTGTTTGCCTTTATTCAGGAGCGGGCAACATAATATCTACTCTAAATGATTTAGCCTGAAAAATTAGGGCCTGAATGTGCAGCTTAATAGCCGCGCGCTTTATCCACCCTGTTTGACAGGGGCTGATCGCCTGCTGCGGCCATTATTGCGGCGGCCACCTGATCGCCAGCTGTATCCGGGTTGGTTTGCGCAGCAACATGTGGCCAGATAGTAATCGCTGGCTCTTCCCAAAAGGGATGTTGCGGCGGCAAGGGTTCTTCAACAAATACATCCAGGCACGCCCCGGCCAGATGGCCAGAACGAATAGAGGCCAGCAAATCTGGCTCTACAACCTGTTTGCCGCGCCCGCCATTGATAAAATAGGCCCCCTGTTTCATTTGGGCAAAGGCGCTGGCATCAAATAAATTTGTGGTCTCGGCCGTAAGCGGCAAAATACAGACATGAATATCGCACGCCCCCAGAAGGCTGGCAAACCCCTCCTTGCCATGTGCAGCTTTGATAGGTGCGGGAAATTCGCGCGGGCTGCGGGACCATCCAGATACATCAAATCCTAAATCTGCCAGACGCTGGGCTATTACCAGGCCAATAGCCCCCATGCCATATATGGCAATCGGCATATTCTTTGTCTGGCGCTGATCGCGGGATTCAAACCGTTTGTGACGGGCATTTTCCCTGTAAAAGGTGCCATCGCGCAGATGATCCAGCACATTCAAAATCACCCATTGGCTGAGCGCATGCGACATATCCGGGTCGACCAGCCGCACAATTGCCGCCTGTTCTGGCAAAGCCGGATCAGCCATCAAATGATCAACCCCCTGCCCAAGCGAGACAATTAATTTTAGTTGTTTAAGCGCGCGCAACCGGCCATGCGGCGGATACCAGACAAGCGCAAACTGGCAATCCAGAGCCGCCCTGTCGGTCAGCGGTACCAACTGGCACGGACCCAGCCTTTTGCTGAGGCAATCCTGCCACCATTTTCGTTTATCGTCCTGGCCACTATTATCGTGATAGGCAATGATCAAAGGCTGTGGCATCGGGATTATTCCAGCCCCTGCGAGAGCTGGGCAAGCGCTTTTTCATGCAAATTTGCATTGCCAGCTGCCAAAATAGAACCATCCCCATGCAGAGTGACAGGCCGGCCCTGCCAGTCGGTTACCACCGCGCCAGCTGCTGTCATGACCGGCACAAGGGCCATAATATCATGTGGTGCCAGCTGATGTTCCATCACCAGATCAAGATGCCCTGCGGCCAATAATGCGTAATTATAACAATCCCCGCCAAAATGAGAGGACAGACATTCTGCGCTAAGTTTCTGAAAGCTCTGCCAGCCAGATTGTGTAAAGGCCTCTGGACTGGTGGTTGCGATATGGGCGTGTTCCAGCTCTTGTGTTTGGCGGGTTGCCAGCTTTTCTTCCCTGCCATGACGGCGCAGATAGGCCTTCCCATCTCTGGTCAAATAGCATTCATCTAATTCTGGCATATCTATCAGACCGCAAATTGGCACCCCATTATGGGCCAGCGCAACCAGGCTGCCAAATAACGGCTTGCCAATGATGAAGGCTCTGGTGCCATCAATCGGATCAATTACCCAGCAATAGGGCTTATCCGCCGACCCGCCTTCTTCTTCGCCAATAATCGCATGATCTGGAAATGTATCGGCCACAGCATGGCGCAACGCTGCCTCAACCGATTTATCCGCAATAGTTACCGGGCTATCATCCGGTTTTTGCACAACATCTGCGCCATTACGGAAATATTTCGTGATAAGAGGCCGAGAAATATCTGGCAGTCTTGCCAGCAATTCCTCCGCCTCTACACGAATGTTTGCATCTGCGCTCATTGCGTGAGCGTGCTAGTCTCAGCAGCGATATCTGCATCAGAAGGCAGGGCCACAGGGGCATCTGCCAGACTGCGTAAATACGCAATCACATTTGCTCTATCCTGAGGCTTTTTCAGGCCAGCGAAGTTCATCTTGGTACCAGCCAGATAGGCTTTTGGCTTGTATAAAAAGCCATTTAGCGCCTGATAATCCCAAGCACCTTCCATCTCGGCCAGCGCTGCAGAATAGGCATAGCCGTCAATTGCGCCCTTATCCGCGTTCACAATGTTCCACAGGCCAGGACCAACCTTATTCTGGCCACCCTTATCGAACACATGACAGGCGGTACATTTTTTCGCTGTTTTGATGCCAGCATTTACATCAGCCGTAGCCAGTAATGCCAAAATAGGTTCTGGGCCTTTTGGCGCTGCCGGGGCATCTGTACTAGCCGATGCTACCTGTACCTCAATCGGGTACGCGTTCTCAGCCAACTCCTGATGCGGTACCAGCACCTCAGAAAGTTTATAGCCAGCCATTGCCAACAATGCTGCCAGCAAGAATCCAGCCGCAACCTTGTTAAATTTGAGATCGTCCATTCTTTGAATATCCCCACCGTTTATAAGTAATTTTGCGTTGTTATTCCCATGAACGCAAAAGCGGTCTGATAAAAACCACAAAGTCGTCTTTATGCCTGTTTGTGATAACGCAATTTTCCATCGCTCTCAAGCCCTGCAAAACACAGAACGCCGCTTTTCCTTTGCTTGATCCATCAAATTGTGAAAAAACCTCTAATATGCAGATAAAAAATGACCCTATACTGACTCTTATTCCCGCGCGGATGCGGGCGACACGCCTGCCAGGCAAGCCAATGCTGGAAATTGCTGGCCGGCCCATGATCCTCCATGTCTGGGAACAGGCTATGCGTGCCCAGATAGGCCCGGTCATTGTTGCCACCGATAGCCAGGAAATCGCTGCCTGTATCCAGGCAGAGGGCGGACAGGCGATATTGACCGATGCCGACCTGCCATCCGGTTCTGACCGCATCTATCAGGCCTTGCAAAAATCAGCTGATTTTGCCCAGACAGAACATGTCATCAATTTGCAAGGTGATTTGCCGGAATTGGACCCGGCCTTGTTGCACAAGCTGGCAGATTTGCTGCGGGAGGATAGATGGGATATCACCACCCTGGCTGCACCAATGGATGATTCGCACGCCCAAAAACCGCAAATTGTGAAAGCAGTGGCAAGCTTTCCTGAAGGTGTAGAAAAAACAGGCCGCGCCCTATATTTCAGCCGCGCCGCCATACCCCATGGCAGTGCTGTTTTCTATCATCATATCGGATTATATGGCTGGCGGGTTGCGGCATTGGAAAAATTTGTATCGCTGCCGCCCTCACCCCTGGAACTGTCAGAAAAGCTGGAGCAGTTACGCGCCCTGGAAGCTGGCATGTCTATTGGTATAGGGGTTGTAGATCAGGCACCAGGCGGGGTCGACACACAAGAAGATTTGGACGCGGTGCGCGCGCGATTTGCCAGCATCGCATCTGCCAGGTAAAGAGGTTCAATCTGTTATCAGCATGTCTGCCGGATTTGCATTAACCGCGCAGTTCAGGCAAAAAGACCTGAAGATAAAACGTAAAAGCTGATGATTTAACTAAAGATTTTGAAAAATATACTCGCTAGGGGCAAGAACATGGCTAAGGGCAAAAAGATCGCTTTTCAGGGGGTGCCAGGCGCGTATTCCCATCTGGCCTCCAGTGCGGTGATGCCAGATGCAGAAACACTTGCCTGCAGCAGTTTTTCTGAAATGATTTTAGCGGTACAAAAAGGTGATGCAGATTTTGCCATGGTACCTGTAGAAAACTCAACCGCAGGACGGGTTGCGGATATCCATCATATTCTGCCAGAATCAGGGTTATATATTATTGGCGAGCATTATCAGCCAGTTGACCACAAGCTGCTAGCGGTAAAAGGGGCCAGCCTTGGCGATATTACCGAAGTTCACAGCCATGAACAGGGCCTGGCGCAATGTCGCAAATCGCTTGAAAAATTAGGCATTAAGCCTGTCATCCATGCCGATACCGCTGGTGCTGCCAAGGATATTGCGCTGATGGCAGACCCTAAAATAGGGGCTATTGCCTCGTCACTGGCCGCAGAAATTTATGGCCTGGATATCCTGGAAGCAAATATTCTGGACAGTAATTCAAATACAACCCGTTTTTTGGTGATGGCCCCGGATCAAAAAGTGCCGGCTGATTCCAGCGCGCCCGCTATCACGACCCTGATTTTTGAAGTGCGTTCTGTACCTGCTGTTTTATATAAGGCACTAGGGGGATTTGCGACAAATGGGATCAATTTAACCAAGATCGAATCCTATATGCGGGGCAGTTCCATGCAGGCCGCACAATTCTATATTGATTGTGAAGGCCATATAGATACCCCGGCTATGGCACGCGCGCTGGAAGAGCTGCGATTTTATTGCAAGGATGAGGGGGTGCGTATTTTAGGTACCTATCCAGCGAGCCCGTCCCGCTATGCGCCGCGCTAGGCGGTTCAAAAAAACTTGTTTCTGCGAACCAGATAGCGCATAATCCGCGCCGGAAGGCTGGGTGGACGATTAGCTGTGTTCACCCTGGCGAGGTCCGAAAGGAAGCAGCCAAAGCACAGATTAAACGGGTCATCCAGTCTTTCATATTTCCAGACCCTCTCTTGTAATAAAATAATGCAACAAAACCTGTTTATAATGACAGGTAAGAGCGGTCATAATTCTGGTCATGGCAGGCACAAGATGCTAGTTTCAGGACTATGAGCGACAACCAAACCACACCCTACCGCGTTCTGGCACGAAAATATCGCCCGGATAGTTTTGAGACGCTAATAGGTCAAGAAGCGCTGGTACGCACGCTGAGCAATGCCTTGGCGCTTGGGCGTCTGGCACATGCATTTGTGCTAACTGGTCTGCGGGGCATCGGCAAAACATCCACTGCGCGAATTCTGGCGCGAGGGCTGAATTGTGAAGGCCCGGACGGTACTGGCGGGCCAACCCTGAACCCGTGCGGGGCCTGCCAGCATTGCCAGGATATTGCCAATAGCCGGCATATTGACGTGCTGGAAATGGACGCCGCCAGCAATACAGGCGTGGATGATGTGCGCGAAATTATTGATGGCGCTAATTATCGGCCAGTGTCGGCACGCTTTAAAATCTATATTATTGACGAAGTGCATATGCTCTCGCGCAATGCCTTTAATGCCTTGCTAAAAACATTGGAAGAGCCGCCAGACAATGTGAAATTTATCTTTGCGACGACCGAAATTCGTAAAGTTCCCGTGACAATCCTATCCAGATGCCAGCGTTTTGACCTGCGCCGTGTCCCGCAAGACATGATGACCGCCCATTTAGCTAGCATTGCCAAGGCTGAGGGTATCTCCGCTGAAAAAGGCGCACTGACCCAGATTGCCCGCGCCTCTGAAGGGTCTGTTCGCGATGCGCTATCTTTGCTGGATCAGGCCGCTGCGATGGGGGCAGACAAGATAGAAGAAGCGGCCATCATTGATATGCTGGGTCAGGCAGAAACCACACAAATTCTGGCTATCTTGCAAGCCTGCTTTGCTGGTGAGAGCGCCGAAGCGATCCATCTGTTTACCGCCGCAGATGCAGGCGGGGCCGATCCGGAAACGATTATTGCAGATATGCTGGACCTGTTGCATCAAGCCAGCTTGATAGCGGCAGGGGCAACAAAAAGCGACTTGCCAGAAGATCAGCTCGGCCAATTGACCACGATTGCTGGGATGGGTATCGCCAAGCTGGGCCGTGCCTGGCAATTAATGCTAAATGGCCACCGCGAATTAAAGGACGCGCCAAGCCCGAAAGCCGCCGCACAAATGGTGCTGATCCGGCTGGCCCATCTGGCGCCAATGCCAACCCCGGCAGATATTATTAAAACTCTGCAAGAGGGCAAAGCCCCGGCAACATCGGCAACCTCGGCGCCGCCGCCCCCTGCCTCTGGCCAGCCTGACGCTGCCGGCCAGACACAGGCCACAGCAGCTAAAATCAGGCCAGCACCAGAACCAACAGGGATTGACCCAGAAATATCACCATCAAAAATATCCCCGGCTGAAATATCCCCGGCAGAAAGGGATATGCCGACAGAACCACCATTAGCAGAAAATCCGGCAAGCGAAAAAGCAGAGCAGCACGCGCCATCCTTTGCCAGCCTGCGCGATATTGCCCTTTATTTTGAAGAACAGGGCGCCCAGATATTAGCCGCCCGCATTAAACGGCATCTGCGCCCGGTTAGTGTCGGCGCACAAAAGCTGGAAGTGTCGGTCATCGGGGATAATGCCGAGGATTTGCCCCAGCAAGTGGCAAAATCCTTGTCTGAGGCAAGCGGCTCGGCTTGGTTGGTCTCGGTAAAAGAAAGCGGCGGCGGCAAAACCATTGCAGAAGAAGATAAAGAACGTGATGGTGCAGAAAAAGATGCCGCAGCAAGCCTGCCCCTGGTCGCCAGCGTGCTAGAGGTGTTTGAGGGCGCTGAAGTTACCGCTATCACCGAAATTGAACCAGCGCTGCCCGCAATCGAAACTAATGACGAACATGAAGATGCTGTTGAACATCTTCAAGAGCAACAAGACGCTGGCATCCCCCCTAAATTTTCCAGCCAGTAAGAAACTAGAATAAGGAAATCAAGAATGCGAAATATTGGCGGCATGATGAAACGTGTTCAGGAAATGCAGGGAAAAATGCAGGAACTGACAGCCGAAATGGACGCTAGCCGTTTTGAATGTTCGGTTGGCGGCGGGGCGGTAGTTGCCGTGATATCTGGTAAGGGCGATCTGGTTGATCTGGCTATCCGTCCAGATGCCATTGATCCACAAGATACTGAAATGCTGTCTGATTTAATCAAGCTGGCGGTAAATAATGCCCGCGCCGAAGCAGATGCAAAAAAGGCTGAAGCGTTAAAAGAATTAACTGGCGGGCTGCCACTGCCACCTGGCATGTCCCTGCCTTTTTAACAGGCAGCTAGAAAATAGGGTTTAGAACAGGGCTGTTATTATCATGCCAGAAACACCTCTTGATCACCTGATAAAGCGGTTATCGCGCCTGCCGGGCCTTGGTCCGCGCTCGGCCCAACGCACCGCTTTGTTCCTGCTAAAGAATCGGGACCAGATGATGCTGCCTCTGGCCGCAGAGATGGATCATGTTGGTCGGCATGTTCGTGCCTGTGTGGATTGCGGCAATCTGGATATGCAGGATAAATGCAGCTTATGTATGGATACACGGCGCGATCATAGCCGGCTATGTGTCGTTGAAGATGTTTCTGATCTCTGGGCAATGGAACGTGCGGGCATTTTTGCAGGCCTGTATCATGTTCTGGGCGGCACGCTTAGTGCGCTTGATGGGCGCGGCCCGGCTGAGTTGGGCATTGACAGGCTGGTTGCCCGTGCCAGGGCATTACGGGCCCCAGAAGATAAACAGCCAGAGGTGATTTTGGCGACCTCAGCCACTGTGGATGGACAAACCACCGCCCATTATATTGCAGAAAGGCTAGAAGCGCAGGGGCTGAAAATCACCCGCCTTGCCCATGGGGTGCCGGTTGGCGGCGAGCTAAATTATCTCGATGATGGCACCTTGGCACAGGCAATGAAGGCCCGCACCCTGCTTTAATTCTGGTTTTTTTCCTGTGCAGCAGATAGCAAATCTTGCGGTGCAGCAACCACGGGTTTCACCTCCTCGGTTTCCACATCATAATCCTCGATACGCCGACCACGATTACTGATTTTCCCGGTTGAGGTTTTTATTTCCTGGACATCTTTTTGGGCAAGCTCAAAATGCTTGCCCAGATTATCCACCCGCTTATCCAGACGCGTGACATCACCAACCAACATACCTATTTCTTTTTGGATAAGGGCGGTTTGCTCACGCATCCGCGCATCTTTTAAAATGGCCCGAACCGTGTTCAGGGTTGCCATCATTGTAGTGGGCGAGACTATCCATACCCGCGCATCATAGGATTTTTCCACCACATCCAGCATATTTGCATGCAATTCGGCATATACCGCTTCAGATGGCAAAAACATACAGGCCGATTCGGCTGTCTCGCCGGTAATAATATAGCGCTCTTTGATATCTTTGACATGTTTCAGGATATCCATGCCCAATTGTTTGCGCGCGGCTTTACGTGCGCCCTCATCACTGGCATTTTGCATCTGGTGCCAGGCTTCAAGCGGAAATTTGGCATCAATAATGATATCACCTGGCGGGTTTGGAAGCTTTAGCAAACAATCAGCACGCCGGCCATTTGAAAGCTGGGCCTGAAATTCATAGGCATTTGGCGGCAGAACATTGCGTACCAGATTTTCAAGTTGGACTTCGCCAAACGCGCCTCTGTCGGTCTTATTCGCCAGGATATTATGCAATTGTGTTACCTGTCCGGTAAGCTCGCCAATCTTGGTGTTTGCGGCATCAATCACCGCCAGTCGGGCAGCAAGATCACTAAGGTTTTTATGCGTCTTTTCAGTTTGTTCCTGCAGCGAATTTCCCATCCGCGCGCTCATCCCGGCCAGCGATTCTTCCAATCGTTTGGACAGGGCGGCCATCTGTTCTGCATGGCCATTCTGCTGCTGCTGAGAGAGCTGGGTAAGCTGGGAAAGCTGGCCGCGCAATTCAGATAATTCCTGTGTGGGGGCCAAATCCGACGCCGCAGATTGACGGCGCATCAGCACAAAAAAACCAATAAAAATCCCTGCCGCTAGACCCGCGACAAGTAGCCCGATTATGACAAGTAAAAGAGTAGTATCCATCATTCTCTGTACCATTATTTTGCAAAAGTTTCATCAGCAAATAAAGCGGGATAGAACAGACCTTGCGAAAGTGTGGCAGTTTATCCATACTCCGCACCAGAATTGCAAAAAATTTTATGTTAGGGTTGAGAAATGGCCTTACTGCCAATTATTTTAACGCCTGAGCCGGTCTTGCGAGAGACAGCCAAGCCTGTAGAGACCATCACGGACGAGCTGCTGAAATTGCTGGATGACATGGCAGATACCATGTATGACGCGCCTGGTATTGGGCTGGCCGCCAATCAAATTGGCCGTCTGGAGCGGGTTATTGTTATGGATTGTGCCAAAGAAGGGGCGGCACCGGAATTATGGAAAATGATCAATCCGGAAATTATCGCCCGTTCAGACGAAACCTCGAGGCTGGAAGAGGGATGCCTGTCTATCCCTGGCCATAATAGCGAGGTGGTACGCCCGGCTGAAGTAGATGTGCGCTATCTGGGCATTGATGGCAATATCCATGAAATGCATGCAGATGGTCTGCTGGCAGCCTGTGTTCAACATGAAATTGATCATTTGAACGGGGTGTTATTTATTGATCATCTCTCGCGCCTGAAAAAAGACATGATCTGGCGCAAAGTTCTGAAAGAAGCCAAAGCCCGCTTATGACAGATCAAACACCCGCTGCACCGCCAATAAAAAAAGCCCGCCTTGTGTTCATGGGCAGTCCAGATTTTTCTGTGCCCAGCCTGCGCGCTTTACATGAAAATTTTGAGGTTTGTGCGGTCTATACACAGCCGCCCCGCAAAGCTGGACGCGGCATGAAACTGCAGCAAACAGCGGTAGCTAGCTGTGCCGAGAGCCTGGACCTGCCATGCTTCTCGCCATTACGGTTGCGCGGCAATACCGAAGAGGAAGAACGGCTTGCTAGCTTTGATGCCGATATATTTGTGGTCATTGCCTATGGGCTTATTCTGCCAAAATCGGTATTGGACATTCCGCATCTTGGCTGCATTAACGGGCATGCGTCTTTATTGCCACGCTGGCGCGGTGCAGCCCCTATTCAACGGGCGATAGAGGCCGGCGATAGCACTACTGGCGTAACAATAATGCAAATGGAAGAAGGGCTGGATACCGGGCCTATGCTAAGCCATAGCCAGGTTGAAATCTCGCGAGGGATGACCGCTGGCGAGCTGCATGACGTGCTATCAGATCTAACCGCTGACCTGATGATACCAGCTATTAAAGGCGTGATGGCCGGACAGATAACACCCGTTCCCCAGCCAGAAGCAGGGGTTACCTATGCCCATAAAATCACCAACAGCGAAACCCGCCTATCCTTTGATTTATCGGCTGCAGAATTAGCTCGCAAAATATGCGCCTTTAGCCCGTTCCCAGGTGCCTCTACCCACACCATATCAGGCCGAATAAAGCTGGTATCTGCCCGGCATCTGACAGATCAGCAAACACAGGCCAAACCAGGCACCTTTTTAGGCCGAAGCACAGCAGACAGCCTTAAAATTGCCTGTGGCGGCAATACCGTCCTCGAGGTCAGCAAACTGCAACCAGCAGGCAAGCAGACAATGAGTGGCGGCGCTTTTTTAAATGGTCATAACTGGCAGGCAGGCAGCAGTATCAGCGATACTGCCGAGCCAAAGGAGTTTTGATGACCATAGCAGATATGGATGTGCCTTTGCAGCGTATGCTGATCACCATCGAATATGATGGCACTGGCCTTGTCGGCTGGCAACGACAGAATAATGGGCCATCTGTGCAAGCCTATCTTGAAGCCGCCGCAGAAAAGCTAACCAACCGGGAAACCCCTATTCAGGGGTCCGGGCGCACAGATGCAGGGGTTCATGCCACCGCCCAGGCCGCGCATCTGGATGTACCGGCCAGCCTGAATAGCTTTGCGGTTGTAAATGGGTTGAATGCCTGGCTGGAAAATGACCAGATTAGCGTGTTATCAGCCCGTCCGGTAGGGCCAGATTTTAACGCCCGGTTTGATGCGATTGATCGCGGCTATCTCTATCGTATTTTGGACCGGCGCACCCCTTCATCGCTGCGGCGTCATCAGCTATGGCATCATCGCACCGCACTGGATGTAGAGGCTATGCATAAGGCAGCGCAATTTCTGGTCGGCCAGCATGATTTCACCAGCTTTCGGGCAACTGGCTGTCAGGCAAGCTCACCGCTTCGTACCCTGAATAGCCTGAGCGTCAGCCGCGAGGGAGATGAAGTACATATCAGGGCGCGCGCCCGTTCATTTTTATATCATCAGATTCGCAATTTTGCCGGCACCCTTGCCCTAGTTGGTACAGGAAAATGGCAGGCAGAGGATGTCCGCACAGCCCTGGCCGCAAAAGACCGCACCAAAGCAGGGCCTACCGCCCCGCCGCAAGGGCTGTATCTTACCGACATTGTTTATCCTGAAAACAAGCTTGGCTAGGGCTGCAGAAAACAGGGGCAGTTTTTCAGCCCCACTTTCGGCCCATCTTTGCGCTAGATCTTTAGCTAAGCGAAAGGGTGCTTTGCAGCCCGCCAATGGTACCAACAACCATATCCACACCAAAACGGCCAAGGACCAGACCGATAGCCGCACCAAAGCCTAGATTTAGCTGGCTACGGGCAATTCGAAATTGGTAAATCAGTACCCATATCGCTACAGGCAATATCACTAATTGCAGCAACACAATATTGGTCATAAACATAAGTACAGTCACCAGACCAAACAGCACAATCTGCAGCGCATAAAGCCAGAAAAACGGAATCATAAAGCGCAGATATTTATCCTCGCGCTTCCACCAGACCAGCGCATGCCAGACAATCAGCGCATATAATAGTAAAGAGACCAGCGAGCTGACACCATAAAGCGCCAGAAAATGCGCCCCTAAATGGGCAAAAGGCAAGGCCATAAACAGCCCAAAACCCCAGCTGGCCAAAATCGCCTGCCAGAACGTCGCCGGCGAGAAATCAAAGGCGTTCTCAACCTTCACCCGTCCTGCAATCACATCAAAAGCAGCGATAAGACAGGTCATGATTGTCACTTTTGGCGGGTTTGTTTCTGCCATTATTTTGTATCCAGTTCTGCCAGCATTTCAGCATAGATAGCTGCAAGCTGGTCAATATCTGCTATCGCTACATGCTCGTCAATTTTATGCATGGTCTGCCCCACCAGCCCAAATTCTGCCACCGGACAGATTTTACAGATAAAGCGCGCATCCGAGGTGCCGCCAGTTGTAGACAGGCTGGCCTGTTTGTTGGTCAGACGGCTTATCGCCCTCTGCATCTTGGTGGTCAGCGCGCCAGGCTCGGTTATAAAAGGAGAGGCATTAGAGGCAAAATCAGCCTGATAGGTTACCTCATACTGGCTCGCCACCCTGTCAAAATGCTCTTCCAGCCAGCCTTGCAAACTTGCCACACTATGTTCTGTATTAAACCTGATATTAAAGGCAGCAGAAGCGGCTTGCGGGATAACATTACTGGCCCCGCCGATAAGGTCGATATCGGTCACCTCTGCTGTACTGGGATCAAAATAATCTGTACCGCCATCCAGCTTGGCCGAATTAACCGGTGCCAGCATCGCAAACAAAGCAGGTACCGGATTATTCGCCAGATGCGGATAGGCGACATGCCCCTGCACCCCTTCGACATGTAATCGGCAACTCAACGAGCCGCGCCGACCATTTTTAATCATCTCGCCAAGCTCGTTCGGGTTGGTTGGCTCGCCAACAATACAGAAATCAGGCTGCTGGCCAGCTTCCTCCAGCCATTCCACCATCTTTACCGTACCAAAACGCGCCTCCCCTTCTTCATCTCCGGTGATGATCAGGCTGATACTGCCCTGCAAATTGCCGCTTTCAAGATAGGTTTTCACCGCCGCAACAAAGGCCGCGATACCGCCTTTCATATCCGCCGTACCGCGTCCATATATCTGGCCGTCACGCACCTCTCCAGCAAAGGGATCGCACGACCATGCCGCTGGGTCTCCTGTTGGCACAACATCTGTATGGCCAGCAAAAGCAATATGCGGATGGCCGCTGCCTATCCTGGCAAACAGATTATCAATGCGGGCCTCCCCCTCGCCAAAAGGCAGGCGCGTACAGTTAAAGCCAAGCTCTGTTAGCACCCGCTCCAGCAGATCAAGCGCACCGCCTTCTGCTGGCGTTACCGAAGGGCATTTCACCAAATCTTGTGTTAAGCGAACAGCATAGGAAAGATCGGTCATCGCAAGGCTACCTGTATCTATGCGTTAATCACGAAGCAAATCATTAACAGATGTTTTCGAGCGGGTGCGCTCATCAACCTGTTTGATGATCACCGCACAGGATAGGGACGGCCCAGGCGAGCCATCTGCTAGCGGCTTGCCAGGCATGCTGCCCGGCACCACAACAGAATAAGCAGGCACACGGCCCATATGCACCTCGCCTGTTTGGCGATCAATAATTTTGGTTGAGGCACCAATAAACACGCCCATAGACAGAACCGCGCCACGCTCTACCACCACACCTTCAACAACTTCAGAACGCGCGCCAATAAAACAATCATCCTCGATAATAACCGGGCCAGCTTGCAATGGCTCTAACACCCCGCCAATACCCGCCCCACCGGACAGATGCACATTTTTGCCAATTTGTGCACAGGACCCAACCGTGGCCCAGCTATCCACCATTGTTCCGGTATCAACATAAGCACCCAGATTAACAAAGCTTGGCATCAACACAACAGAAGGCGCGATAAAGGCAGAATGCCGAACGATTGACCCTGGCACCGCCCGAAAGCCAGCTTTGGTGAAATCTGCATCACTCCAGCCACTGAATTTCATAGGTACCTTGTCCCACCATACCGACGCACCCGCTTCTGGATGTACCGCACCGCCAGGCATCACCACCATATCATTTAACCGAAAGGATAATAGTACCGCTTTTTTCAGCCATTGATTTACCTGCCACTGATGATCGCCAAGCGGCTCTGCCACGCGGGCCTGACCGTTATCCAGCATCGCCAGCGCTTGTGTTACCGCGTCTCTGACCTCGCCTTTGGTATCTGCGTTTACACTATCACGGTTTTCAAAGGCGGTATCTATCGCCTGCTCGAGATCGGCTGTGCTCATCTCATTCTCCTTCATTCGGGTTTTGCCCATCATAAATTTGGGGTTCATATAACCTTTTTGCGCCCACCCCTTCATATAGCGCATTATTACCCATTTAAACCTGGCCTAACGATGATTTTCCTGATGAATTTCTGCAAGAAATGTTTTCAGATCAGCTGAAATATAATGCACATACTCTTCATCTGCGCCATTAGCGGCCCAATCATGGTCGCTTACCAGCCACACTGTTTTCATCCCTAGCGCTGCGGCAGGTTTCAAATTACGCGCCATATCCTCTACCATCACACAGGATTGCGGATTGACCTTGCTTTGCTCAACAAAGGTCTGATAGGGGCGCGGATCTGGCTTTGGCACATGATCAGAGGCGACAATATCAAAGATAAAATCAAAATGCTGGCGAATGCCAAACGCCTCTAGGATACGATCTGCATGACGGGTGGTGCCATTGGTATAGATATGTTTGCGCCCAGGCAGGCTGGCAATAAAATTATCCAGATCTGCATCATAGCTTACATCCGACAGATCGATTTCATGCACATAGGCCAGAAACGCATCTGGCTCCATATTATGTTCTTGCATCAGACCATGCATGGTCGTGCCATATTTCCGGAATAAACGGGTTTTCATTTCAGCAGCTTCTTCGGCGCCCATATTGAAATGTTCCATAATGAACCCTGTCATCCGCTCGGCAACACGCGGAAACAAGCTGGAATTGGCAGGGTAGATAGTATTATCCAGATCAAACACCCAATCCTTGATTTCCGCTAGGGCAAAACCCTCCAGATTAGTCTTCATCTGGCCTCTCCTCTTTTGTTTGCCGGTACCCGCCTAGTCGCGGGTAATCAGCGTGCCAATGCCATGTTCGGTAAAGAGTTCAACCAGAACCGCATGCGGGGCGCGGCCATCCAGAATCACCGCAGCTTCTGCGCCTTTTTCCACCGCATCAATACAGGTTGCCACCTTTGGGATCATACCGCCCTGCACGGTACCATCTTCGATCAGCCCATGCGCCTGGCTAACCGTCAGATGCGAGATATGGTTGCCGTTCTTATCCGCTACCCCGGCTACGTCAGTTAGCATCAGTAATCTGGTCGCGCCGATAGCCCCTGCCACCGCACCGGCTGCGGTATCGGCATTGATATTATAGGTCTGGCCATCAACACCGGACCCAATAGGCGCAATTACCGGGATCATATCTGCATCCATCAAAGCAGAGATAACTTTTGGATCGACCGCTTCTGGCTTGCCAACAAAGCCTAAATCAACTTTTTCAATCTGGCTGTCATTATCTCTGGCTTTCACCGCGCCAGCATTAGAGGATAATTTGCTAGCGGTAATTAAATGTCCATCCTTGCCAGACAGGCCAACCGCCCGACCACCCGCCATATTCACCGCCGCGACCAGCGATTTATTTATCGCCCCTGCCAGCACCATTTCCACAACCGAAATGGTCGCCGCATCGGTCACCCGCAAGCCGTTCACAAAGTTTGATTCAATTTTCAGCCTTTTCAGCATATCGCCAATTTGCGGGCCGCCGCCATGCACCACAACTGGCCGGGCGCCAATCTGGCGAAGCAAGGTCATATCCGCAGCAAAGCTGTCTACATAGGCTTGCTCGCCCATAGCATGACCGCCAAATTTTACCACAATAGGCTTGTTGCCATAGCGGCGCATATAGGGCAGGGCCTCTATTAATACGCCTGCCTTTTCCATCCATTCATCAGTTTGCGATGTCATTATAACGTCTCGTTCTGTGTCATAATATTGCTATAATTTTACTATGCGCTGCAGATTTACAGCGATTATTTTACGTGCCTTACCAGCTAATTGCCTAATTATAATCGCGCTATCAGATAAACACCAGACAGGCCTTTTATATCCATGGCCTTTTACGAAGAACGGCCCTTTCTAGCCCAAACAATAATAGGCTAGATGTGCGCGCAAATTTTCAATACCAAATCCGGTTTCAGAAGATGTTGTCCAGACATGGGGATAGGCAGCAACATGCCGGCTTACTTTTTCGGTTGTTTTTTCGGTAACCGCTTTTTGCTCGCTAAGCTTTACCTTGTCCATTTTTGTCAGCACCGCAGCCCATGGCACGGCGGATTCATCCATCAGCTTCATCATATCTTCATCTGCTGGGCTAACACCGCGCCGCGCATCAATCAGCAAAAACATTCGTTGCAAGCTTTGTCGGCCGCTCAGAAACTGCCGGGTTAATTTGGTCCAGGCTTTGATATCGGTCTTTGGTGCTTTGGCATAGCCATATCCAGGCAAATCCACTAATTGCAGGCGGTTTGCCAGCGAGAAGAAAATAAGCTGGCGGGTACGCCCTGGCGTTTGTGAGGATCTGGCCAGCGTGCGCCGTCCGGTCAGTGCATTCACTAGCGAGGATTTGCCGACATTAGAGCGACCAGCAAAAGCAACTTCTGGCAGTCCTAGAGGCGGCAGATTATCCAGCGAATTTGAGGCCGCGATAAACTGACATTCGCCGGCAAAAAGCAGTCGCCCTTTTTCCAGCTGCTCGCCGGTAAACGCATCCAGATTGTTCTCCGGTGCCGCCTGTTCCATCTGCTAGCTCTGCTGGCTTTGTTTCTGGATGGTTTTGGTAATCCACCATTGCTGGGCGATAGACAGCGTATTGTTCCATGTCCAATAGATCACCAGACCTGCTGGGAATCCGGCCAGAAGGAAGGTGAAAAATACCGGCATCCACTGAAAGATTTTCGCCTGAATAGGATCAGGTGGCGGCGGGTTCAAACGCATCTGGATAGCCATACTGATACCCATTAAAATCGGCCAGATACCGATAGACAGGAATTGCGGCATGAAATCCACAGAATAAGGCAAGAGGCCAAACAGATTGAAAATCGAGGTCGGGTCAATCGCGGATAAATCCTGCACCCAGCCATAAAATGGCGCATGGCGCATTTCGATTGAAACATACAACACTTTATAGAGCGCGAAAAATACTGGAATCTGCAGCAAAATTGGCAAACAGCCCGCGGCGGGGTTAACTTTTTCCCGCTTGTAAAGCGCCATCATTTCCTGATTCAGCCGAGTTTTATCCTCGCCGATATCTTCGCGCATCTTTTTCACCTTTGGTGCCAGATCGCGCATCCGTGCCATAGATTTATAAGATTTATTCGCGAGCGGGAATAGCACCAAACGAACCAAAATCGTAAAGGCGATAATTGCCAGGCCAAAATTGCCAAGCAACCCGTTCAACCAGCTAACCGCATAGAAAAACGGCTTGGTCAGAAAATAAAACCAGCCAAAATCAATCGCCAGATCGAAATTCGCAATTTTCAGCTCCTGGCTATATTTATCCAGAAGCGCAACCCGTTTTGCCCCTGCAAACATATTGGTCTGCCAGCTGATGGTCTGGCCTGGATTTAGGGTTTGCGCATCGCCTAGCAGATCTGTCTGATAGGTGTCTCTTGTTGCGCCCAGCGCCCGCATCGAATAAAGCGCGTGCTGGTTTTGTGCCGGCATCAGCGCCGCCAGCCAATATTTATCGGTAATGCCTATCCAGCCGCCATTTTCTTCGGTTTCTATAACAATACCTTGAGCGCCCGCATCGCGCAGATCATCATAATCCTGCTCGTTCAGCGTTTCATCAAACACGCCAAGCGGCCCTTCATGCAGAATATACAGGCCCGAAGTAGCTGGCGTACCGTTACGGCGAATAAGGCCATAAGGATTTAAGCTCACCGCCCCATCCAGACTGGAGGTAACGCTCTGTGTGATGGTGATCAGGTAATCTTTATTAATTTCTATGCGGCGCTCAAATACCAACCCTTCGCCATTATCATGGCGCAAAATAAGCGGCGTATCCGGGGTTAGCCCATTACTGTTAGTCTGCCAAACCGTTTTGGAATCAGGCAGGGCAAGTGTCTGGCCAGCAGCATTTACCCAGCCAAATTCCGCAAAATAGGGGCGTTCTGAATCAAACGGGCTTAACAGGCGAATAGGGTCTGAATCTTCCTGTAATGTCTGATAATAGCTGGTCAGGATAAGATCATCAATACGCCCACCCATCGTCGAGATAGAGCCAGTTACGAGCGGAGCGGTGATCTCCAGCCGCTTGCCTGTATCTATAACCTTTGCCAAAGACTGGCTAGCAGAAGAGCTGGCACCGCCAGATTGTGGCTGCGGGATATTCTGCTCCTGTTGCTGGGCCTGTTCTTGGGCCTGCCTTTGGGCTTCATAAGCTGCTCTATCCGCTTCTAACTCAGGTTCTACGAAATAAACTTGCCAGCCTATCAAAATCGCCAGAGACAGGGACATGGCAGCGATCATATTCTTCGTTTCAGGCGTCATGATCTTATACTTCTTCCTCAACTAGATTTACCGGGCAAGCACGCCCAAAGCCAAGCCGTTACAGCTTGCCAGATATTATTATGGCACCGGGTCATATCCTGACCCGCCCCATGGATGACATTTTAGAATACGTTTAACGGTTAACAGCCCGCCACGCAATGCCCCATGTCGGGTTATCGCATCCTTTGCATAGTCTGAACAGGAAGGCGAAAATCGGCAATTCACCCCCAATAGCGGCGAAATAAAATAGCGATAGCCATAAATAGGTATCAGCAGCAGCCAAATAGCCAGCTTATGAAGCCTGCCCTGTGGCGGTTTTTGTGGCGGGATATCTGTGTTCATGTACCAGATTCCCCTGTTTTTTGAGCTGGCCTTTTTTGCGGCGGATTATCTAGTTTTTTATGGACTGACAACATGGCTGAGCGCAACTCTGCTTCAAGCTGTGCAAATCCGGCACGCAGAATTTTATGCCGGGCAATCAATACATAATCCATATTGGGACGCGCAGCCGGGACCAGGGCTAGCGCTGCGAGCGCGCGCAAGCGGCGTTTGGCCCGATTTCGACAAACCGCATTGCCAATTTTTTTTGATGCTGTATAGCCAATGCGAATGTGGGACAGACTGTCCGGAGCTGGCCCAGCCTGCAAAATAAACGCTGGCATGACCTGTTTCACACCGCGATGCTGTAGACGCAAAAAATCGCCCCGCTTTTGCAAGCGACGCTGATTTATGACAATTTGATTAGGGGCTTTCGCCATCAGATTTTGGCAAGCCGTGATTCGGCTCGCCCCTTTTAGGCCTGCCTCTATTAAACTAGACAGTGCGGCTTAGGCAGACAGACGTGCACGACCTTTTGCGCGTCTGGCCTGAATCACCCGGCGACCGCCAACAGTAGCCATTCTTGATCTAAAGCCATGACGGCGCTTGCGAACCAAAACACTAGGCTGATAGGTGCGTTTCATAACCGCGCCCTTTCTTTCTTCAAGTAAACTCTTCGATAATTCAGCTTGTGGTATTAGGCATTCTGGCTGGAAATGTCAATCTTTTTCACATTGGTTTTGCGCAAACACAAATTGGGTGTGGTTTTGCCCAATTCTAAATTGCTTTAAGCTAGGCTGTGATGCTTTTGGGTTAGATCGCGCAACGCTAGCGCCCCTCAGCTTTTTCAAAGAAAGAAACACGAGAACAAATTTTCATATTTTCGCAATTTCCAGTCTGGTCTGTGCCGTGCTTATCACAGCGATATTATATCTGGGCTTTCAGACGCATACAGATACAAATATTGCGCTAAAATTGCTGGCAAAAGGACAGACAATAGGGCTGATTCTCGGGCTGGCAATCCTGCTTGGCGCGGCTATAACCTTGCTTGCCCTCCATTTCTGGCTTCGGCCCTTGCAGGGGCTGGAGATGGAAATCACCACCATCACCGAAAATCCGGACCAGATATTGCCCCCGCCAGAGGCCAGAAATACACCCCTACCGATTCTGCAAACCCGGCAACAGCTCCACCAGCTGCATCAAAAGGTGCGCCAGTCTATTCGCCAACGACAAAGGCTGGCAGATATAAGCGAGGCAGTCGCAAAAATAAACCATGATTTACGAAATATGCTAGCCTCAATATTGCTGGTTACCGATCAGCTGGAAAGCAGTGATGATCCCAATGTTGCCCAAGTGGCCCCGATTGTCATAAGGGCAACCGAACAGGCCACCGAATTGTGTCAGAATATGCTGGATTACCTGTCTGAATTACCTGCCCCTACCCCAGAGAAATTGAATATGCAGGTGGTGATAGACGAGCTATCCACAACAACCGATATCCAGCTTCAATATTCCGGACCAGATACCCTTGTCACAGACAGGTTAATGCTGTTTCGAATTTTCCTGAATTTACTGCGAAATGCCCAGGATGCCGGAGCGAAACACATTATTATTGATATCTGGCGTGCGGGCCATCTGGCAGTCATAGATATCTCAGATAATGGACCGGGCATAGACCTCCAGATCAGAGACCGAATTTTTCCTGCCTTTACCTCCGGGCGCTCGTCCCATATTGGATTAGGATTGGCGATTTGCCTTGATCTGGCATTGGCGTTAGGTGGCCGATTAAGTCTGGCACGCAGTTCTGATGAGGGGTGCGCGTTTCGCCTGCAACTTCCTGCTGGAATATTACCTGCAGATTAGCGCGTTTCCACAATCGGCACAGAAGGGCGCGGTTCCAGATCCCAGGGAAAGAAAATCCATGTATCCTGTGATACTTCGGTAATAAAGGTATCAACTACTGGCCGGCCTTTTGGCTTTGCATAGACCGTGGCAAAATGCCCTTTTGGCATCATCTGTCGCAGCACTTTTCCTGTCTCGCCTGTATCGACCAAATCATCAATAATCAGCCAGCCTGTGCCATCGCCAGCTTGTTCAGGGGCTTTGATAATTTCAACCTGACCGCGATCCTGTGCCTGATAAGAAGACAGACACGCGGTTTCAATATGTCTGATTTCCAGCTCTCTTGCGACAATTGCAGCCGGCACCAGACCACCTCTGGTCACCGCTACGATACCGGTAAATGGCCCCAGCTCTAACAGCCGCCATGCCAACGCTTTTGAATTACGATGCAATTCTTCCCAGGACACCGGAAAATTCTTATTCTCATCATAGGACATAGCTTATCTCACTTTTACTTCAGGCTGTTATCGTTTTGGCTGCCGCAAAAAGGGGCTGGATGGGCGCCCAAATGCCCCTGCTTATGCCTGCTTATAGCAAACCTTGTATACCGAAAATTGGGGCGCTGTCCAATCCCTGCGCCCGCCGAATTGCCGGTCGCCAGGATTAGCAGCTTTATGTGCGGGCAAATCCCCTGGTTGCTAGCTGACAAAACCGATATCTGCGATACAGGCTCTAAATTTTTCCTGCCACAGATAATTGGGCTGGACATAGGCGATATGGTGGATTATTGTCCGGCTTTGTTAGCAATGAACAATCTTGCATTGCGGCTTGCGCGCTCGTAGCTCAGCTGGATAGAGCACTAGACTACGAATCTAGGGGTCGGGAGTTCGAATCTTCCCGAGCGCGCCATTTCCTTAAAATAGTTTCAATGAAATCGTCCCGTTACCCTGTCGTCTGCCTGCCAGATATCTGGCAATCAGGAGGGATTAACTACAGCGATTCTGCTTTTCCATCCCGCAAGGGGGTGATGGGCCTAGCCATCACTTTTAGCGACATGGCAATGAAAAACACCTTCTTCATTCTTATGGCAAGTAGCCTGTCTATCGTCGCTTTGATGGGCGTTTACCATAAAGGGCATAATCATCATCGCAACAGCTAAAACTAAACTTCTCATTCTTTTCTCCTTTAGTGAAAATGGTCTACCGGGTTCAGGTTAATGAAGACCGCCTTGAGTTTTTAGAAACTCTGCGAGTTCGGTCACGCCTACACCTTTACGCATAGACCCGAAAATAAACGGCAACTCACCTCGATTTTCTTTGGTGTCAGCTCGCATTTGCTCCAAATCAACCTCAACATGGCTAGCCAGCTCAATCTTATTGACCACCAGCATATCTGATTTCATTAAAGCGGGGCCTTTCTTGCGCGGAATATCTGCGCCCATGCAGACATCAATGACATAGATGGTCAAATCCACCAATTCCGGACTGAAGGTAGCCGCCAGATTATCCCCACCTGATTCAAGCAGGATAAGCTCAAGGTCTGAAAATTTCTGTTTAAGATCTTCTATGGCCGCCAGATTGACAGAAGCGTCCTCACGGATGGCGGTATGCGGACATCCACCTGTTTCCACACCACGGATTCTATCTGAAGACAGCGCCTGAGAGCGAACCAGATAATCAGCGTCTTCGCTGGTGTAGATATCATTGGTGATGACTGCCATAGAAATATCATCGCTTAAGGCCCTGCATAATGCCTCTGTCATGCTGGTTTTACCCGCACCAACCGGCCCGCCAATACCGACCCGTAGTGGGCCATATCGTAATTTTTCTCTGGTCATGTTCTGTATATCCTTGGAATTGAACTTTCATGTTTCATGGCCATCACATCAGATAGCATGGCAGCACTGCCGACCTCATCAAGGGTGGCCGTGACCCCTTCGGCAGCGACCTCTTCAATCACGGGGTAAAGCCTAACTAGGCAGTCCTGCCCCGCTTGCTGGCCAATTGGAATAGCCCGAACCCCAACAGAGATGAGATTGGCAGCAAAGGCCTGAAGATAGGCTTGAATGGTCAAGCCCAGATCAAGACCAATATGCCGCGCTGCCAGACCGGTCGCCACAGGATAGGCCAGCCCATCTGGTAAATCTGCCTGATAACTTGCCTTCACAACCCGGGTAAAGGCCTGACCCTGTTCTATTGTCTCCTGCAACCGCTCTTTACTTGCACACAGGGCAAGGCAGAGCGCGTTTGCCTGCTCATCTCCCTCATAGGCGGCTTTGATAAACAGGCCGTCATTACGGCCAGATCCAAACAATAGTAATGTTGAAATCCAGCTTTCTAGACATTTAGCATCCGTTATTAGCCCATCTTGAATAGCGGTTTCCATGCCGTGCGAGTAGCTAAAGGCGCCGGTCGGAAAAGCAGGGGAAAACCAGGCCTGTAAAATCATCATATCACGATTAGTATTTGGCATTATTCAACACTCAATGATGATGATCATGTTTATGACCATGATTATGGGAAGGGCCATGATCATGGCTATGTGTTCGGCCATGTCCATATGCGCCGCCTTCCGGGGTAAAGGGCGCTTCCAGCTTTTCTGTATCTGCCCCTAACAGATGCAGCATATCTTCCAGAACACGGTCTTGTTGAATCAGAAGATAGGTTTGTTCAATCTGGCAAGGGGTATGCCGATTGCCAATATGCCAGGCGATACGCGGCAGATGGCTGTGTGTGATCTTCAGCAGAGGTTCCGGCTTTGGCCGGATAGCAATAAGGCGCCCATCTTCCAGAACAAACCCGTCTGTTGCGGATAGGGATATTGTTTCCGGAAGTTCGACCAGAAAGGCTTCACCTGAATCTGTCACAAGGCGTTTGCGACGCAAAAATCGACCGGCATAATCCAGCGTAATGACAGCATCTGCCATATTTGGGTTAATATTGTGTCTAATCTCTTGAGCGATAGGCATAGGAACTCTCTTCTCTCAGCCACAATTAAAACAGGAAATAACGTTGGGCCATTGGCAGCTCGGCTGCTGGCTCACATGTCAGCAATTCACCATCTGCCCGCACTTCATAGGTTTCTGGATGTACCTCAATTTCGGGCTGATAATTATTCAGTACCATATCTGCTTTTGAAATGGCCCGCGTGTTCTGAACTGGCTGGGTCTGTTTGGCCAGACCAAGCTCTTGTGCAATATCTCTATCTTGTGCTGCCTGACTAACAAAACAAATCGCCGAACGTTCAACAGAACGGCCATAAGATGCAAACATAGGGCGTGTATAGACAGGTTGCGGGGTCGGGATAGACGCGTTGGGATCTCCCATCTGCGCGACAGCGATACTGCCGCCAAGTAAAACCATCTCTGGCTTAACACCAAAAAAAGCCGGGTTCCACAATACTAAATCTGCCCGTTTTTCGACCTCAATACTGCCAATATGTGCAGATAGCCCGTGGCAAATTGCCGGATTAAGCGTATATTTTGCGATATAGCGTTTGGCGCGCAAATTATCATTATCGCCTGTTTCATCGGCAAGGCGTCCACGCTGCACTTTCATTTTATGAGCGGTTTGCCAGGTTCGGGTAATCACCTCGCCAACCCGGCCCATCGCCTGGCTGTCAGATGCAATAATCGAAAAAGCGCCCATATCATGCAAAATATCTTCAGCAGCAATTGTCTCCTTGCGTATACGGCTTTCGGCAAAGGCCACATCCTCGGGGATAGACCTGTCCAGATGATGGCACACCATCAACATATCCAGATGTTCTTCAAGCGTATTAACCGTATAGGGGCGGGTTGGATTGGTAGAAGACGGGATCACATGGCTTTGGCCGCACACCTTGATAATATCAGGTGCGTGACCACCGCCTGCCCCTTCGGTATGAAAAGCGTGAATAGTCCGCCCCTTCATTGCCGCAACAGTATTTTCAACAAAGCCACTTTCATTCAGCGTATCGGTATGAATCATAACCTGAATATCCATCGCATCTGCGACGCTTAGACAATTGTCAATCGTAGCGGGTGTTGTCCCCCAATCCTCATGCAGCTTTAGCGCGCAAGCCCCGGCTTTAATCTGTTCTTCCAGAGCCGCAGGCAAAGCCGCATTTCCTTTACCAGCAAAAGCAAGATTCATGGCAAAGCTGTCAGCGGACTGCAGCATACGACCAATATGCCAAGGCCCTGGCGTACAGGTCGTCGCAAGTGTGCCATGGGCCGGACCGGTACCGCCACCCAACATTGTCGTCAAGCCGGAATGCAAAGCATCATCAATCTGTTGCGGACAGATGAAATGAATATGGCTGTCAAAACCGCCCGCAGTCAGAATATGACCCTCGCCGGCGATGGCTTCGGTTGATGGGCCGATGATAATATTTACGCCATCTTGTGTATCCGGGTTTCCAGCCTTCCCAATCGCGTGAATAAGTCCATCTTTCAGACCCACATCAGCTTTATAAATGCCCGTAACATCAAGGATCAGCGCATTGGTGATAACGGTATCCACCGCCCCTCCATCGCGGGCAATTTGCGACTGTCCCATTCCATCTCTTATAACCTTACCGCCGCCAAATTTTACCTCGTCGCCATAGGAAGTCAGATCCGCTTCAACTTCAATAAATAGTTCTGTGTCCGCCAGCCGTATTTTATCGCCTGTTGTCGGGCCATACATATCGGCATAAATTTTTCTGGATAGGGAAACTGGCATCACAATGCTCCCATAATTTTTTGGTTAAAGCCATGTACAATGCGGTCCCCTCCATAGGGTATCAGCTGTACCTCGCGTTCCTGACCTGGCTCAAAACGAACAGCCGTGCCAGCAGCGATATCAAGCCGCATGCCTTTGGCCGCATTACGGTCAAAGTCAAGAGCCGTATTGGTCTCATAGAAATGATAGTGACTGCCGACCTGAACTGGCCGGTCCCCTGTATTGGCAACAGTCAGCCGCACCGGAGCTTTATCTGCATTCAGGACTATGTCCTCAGCTTTTGTCAGAATCTCACCTGGAACCATGTTTGTGGCCTCCTTAATCAGCGTATTGGATGGTGGACAGTGACCAGTTTTGTGCCATCTGGAAAGGTCGCTTCAACCTGCACATCATGCACCATCTCAGCAATGCCCTCCATACAGTCATCACGGCTAACCACCTGTGCCCCGGCTGCCATAAGATCAGCAACAGAGCGGCCATCGCGCGCGCCCTCTACAACAAAGTCTGTAATCAGCGCAATCGCCTCAGGATAGTTTAGCTTTACCCCCCTTTGCAGACGGTTGCGGGCCACTATCGCGGCCATGGACACTAATAATTTGTCTTTTTCCCGTGGGCTCAGTTTCATTGCGGACCTCTTCTTTTTTTCGTTATATCTGCCATACACGCGGCATAGGCTGCCCTCGCAAGACACATAATATGGTATGTATATCTAATCTGGCTGTCGGCGCGTGCGAACCGATTAGGCGGATAACCAGCCTATCTTCCCAACAGGAAACCGCGCAGATGGAATTGCTATTTTCAACCGCTGGCTTAACAGCTTTGGCCATCAGTTGTGCATCACACCCTGCATAAAGGATTGTTGACAGCAACCTGGCCGCATTACCGCCTGCGGGAGCGCTCATAATCTCGGTAATTCTGTTGGTCAGGCGCACTGCTTCAGCATGGAATAGCTGACCATCCCGGTATAATCGCCAATTATCGGTGAAGTGACAGCTACCTACCTCTTCACCCATAGCCTCGCGCCCTAGAATAAGGGTCTCTGCAAGCAGGCAACGGCTGTCTGCAGACATATCCAGACAGATGGTTCGGTCAAGCTCTGCCCCATCAAAAATAATGGTCTCTTGCGGAAGCCAATGTAGCGTTGCAGCGCTTTCAGCCTGTAACTTAACATCAACCTTTGCTGGCTCCGTGCTGCTTCGGTACAGCCGTTCTGCTGTCTGTGTAGTCACACTAAGAGAGGAGAATTTTGCGGTTAGGTATATATCCAGCCGATCCCCGCCTGTAATGCCGCCAGCTGTATTCAGCAGCACTGCCTCTGTCATATCCCCATAGGTTTTAGGCAACATCAATTTAGCACAGCCAGACTGATAAAGGTCTACTAACTTGTCGTCACAAAAGGACAGGCGAGCCTGCCCTCTAGCGCGTTGCAGTTTTGGTGGTGTAAGCCCGTCCATCTATCAGACCCCAACAGATTTACGCAATGTAGCTTTGCTGATTTTTGATTTACGCCCTTCATAAACAATTTCGCCACGCATCATTGCATAGATCTGATCGGCCAAACCAAAAGCAAAATCAAAATATTGCTCTACCAGAATAATTGCCATCTGCTGTTGAGATTTTAAATGCGCAATAA
>JBMHCK010000002.1:0-5149 GCA_049889955.1 Puniceispirillaceae bacterium (SeqCode) | reverse complement strand
GCCTCATATTTGGCGCCAGCTCCGCAGCCGTTTTGCGGTTCATCCGTTATTGATGATGGTCTGTATTGTTTTATTCGCACCTGTTATGGCGATTGCTGTTGTTGCGGCGGGACCAACCAATGATTTGATGCCGCATTTGCTGGAAACCGTGCTGGGGCGTTATGTTCAAAACACGATATTGCTGATGGCGGGTGTCGGTATATTAGCGGTCATATTTGGCGTTTCTACTGCTTGGCTGGTTAGCCGTTATGATTTTGCTGGCCGTAGCCTGTTTGAATGGCTGCTGGTGCTTCCGGCTGCGATGCCAGCTTATATTATTGCCTATAGCTATACTGATTTTTTTGAATATGCCGGACCTATTCAGACCTATTTGCGCGATATTTTTGGCTGGCAATCTGCTCGCGATTACTGGTTTCCGGAAATTCGCTCTTTTGGTGGGGCGATGTTGATTATGGCAAGTGTGCTCTATCCCTATATTTATTTGCTGGCGCGCACCTCGTTTCGTCAAACCTCTGCCAATCTGTTTGAAATTGCGGAAATTTCAGGCCAGAATCTATTTTGGCAGGTTGGGCTGCCAATGGCCCGGCCAGCGATTATTGCCGGCCTGTCTCTGGTGTTGATGGAGGTGGTATCCGACTTTGGAACGGTTGAATATTTTGCATTAGAAACCTTAACATTGGGAATTTTTAATGTCTGGATAGGCATGAACAGCAAAGCCGCCGCCGCGCAATTGGCGTTATGTGCCTTTGTGCTGATCGGTATGTTATTAATGATGGAAATATTCGCCCGCTCGCGTCGTTCCTTTCAAAATAATGGGTTTGGGCGTGTTGGTGTGCCACGTAAATCTCTGCCTCTACCCTATCAACTATTCTGTATAGCGATATGCAGCCTGCCTGTTTTTATCGGTTTTGGATTACCTGTTGCTATCTTGCTGAACTTTGTTCTGGGTGGCGGGGCGGTACAGGATATGGCCGATATTTGGCCGCTATTCCGACAATCCTTTGGGCTGGCCTTTTCTGCGGCAGCTTTGGTGATAACCCTAGCGCTGTTTGCGGCCTTGCTAGCCCATTATCGCTCGTCTCGTTTTGGCCAGTTGCTGGCCGGGGCGGCAGCGGCAGGCTATGCCTTTCCCGGCACGATACTGGCTATCGGCGTGCTGGCTATTGCCGGATATGTTGACCATGTTTTTGTTCAGCTATTCTCTGCCCCGGTGATGGCAGGCGGTTTTGCGGTGTTGCTGTTTGGGCTGCTGGTGCGCTTTCATGCGGTTGGGTATGGCTCGCTGGTCTCTGGCATAAAGCGCATGCCGCCACATATGATGGAATCCGGTTTGATAATGGGATATCGCTTTCCAGTCATTATTCGAACCATTATTTTGCCGCTGCTTCGGAACTCTATCATTGCTGGCGGGTTACTGGTGTTTGTAGATGTGATGAAGGAATTACCGATGACGCTGTTGTTACGGCCCTTTTCATTTGAGACTTTCGCAACCTACACCTATCAATTCGCCAAGGATGAAATGCTGGAAGTTGCCGCGATACCGGCATTATTAATTGTCTGTGCCGGATTATTGCCGGTATATTTGGCGAACCGGGCGCTTGAGAAATAATTGCGCCTCACTAGGATATATAGGGTTTCAAAAAAGGGGTAGGGGCACATCAAATGACGTCATCTGATAAACAAGCGCGCAATGTGGGCATGCGCAAGGGCCTGACGAAATATGGGGATGATGAATTTGCCCTATTTTTACGAAAAAGCTTTATCAAAGGCGCAGGTTATGGCGATGACGCGCTAAGCCGCCCGGTTGTCGGGATTATAAATACTGGCAGTGATTTTAACCCCTGTCATGGCAATGCTGATGAGCTGATAGAGCGGGTGAAAGCAGGTGTTGAAGCATCTGGCGCCTTGCCTATGGCCTTTCCAACCATCAGCTTGCATGAAGCTTTTGCGTTTCCGACTTCTATGTATCTACGGAACCTGATGGCGATGGATACTGAAGAGATGCTGCGGGCCTTGCCGCTGGATAGCGTGGTGCTTGTTGGTGGCTGTGATAAAACCGTGCCAGCCCAGCTAATGGGGGCTATCAGTGCCGATATACCCTTTGTGCAGCTGGTGACTGGCCCTATGAGTACGGGCAGTTTTCGCGGGCAGCGGGTAGGGGCCTGCACAGATTGTCGCCGTCTGTGGGCAGATTACCGCGCTGGTAATCTGGATGAAAGTGCTATCGCAGACGCCAATAATGCGTTGGTGCCAACCATTGGCACTTGCGGGGTTATGGGCACGGCCAGCACAATGGCCCTCCTCGCCGGGGCGATGGGATTAATGCCGCTGGATGGGGCAACCGCGCCTGCTGTCTCGGCAGACCGGCGCCGAATTGCTGAACAAACAGGGGTTCTGGCAGCAGATATCGCCAAAAAAGGGGATAAGGCTTCTGATATCCTATCACAAAGCGCCTTTGATAATGCTTTGCGTGTATTGTTGGCGGTTGGCGGGTCTACCAATGCGATTATCCATCTGGCCGCGATTGCGGGTCGATCCGGACATGATGTATCGCTGGACAGGCTAGACAGGATGGCAAGGCAAACACCGGTATTGGTAGATTTAAAGCCGTCTGGCAGCGGCTATATGGAAGATTTGCATGATGCTGGCGGATTGGTGCGCATTCTGGATGCGCTGGGGGATTTGATAGATAAGGATGCGATGACCGTATCTGGCCAGACGCTGGGGACTGAATTAGCGCGCTATAAGGCAGATTGGCCGCAAACCATCGTTCGCACACCGCAAGACCCGCTATTCGCCGAAGGGGGGCTGGCCGTGCTTTATGGTAATTTGGCGCCAGATGGCGCGATTATCAAGGTGGCTGCGGCAACGCCGTCTCTGCTGAAACACCAGGGACGGGCAGTTGTTTTTGAAGATATGGCAGATTTGGCCGCCCGGATTGACAGCCCAGACCTGGATGTGGCCGCAGAGGATATTCTGGTGTTACGCAATATTGGCCCAAAAGGCGCGCCAGGCATGCCGGAAGCTGGCCTGATCCCTATCCCGCGCAAGCTGGCCCGTCAGGGTGTAAAAGATATGGTGCGAATCTCGGACGGGCGGATGAGCGGTACTGCCGCTGGCACGATTATTTTGCATGTTGCCCCTGAGGCAGCAGCTGGCGGCACTTTGGGAGTGGTAAAAACAGGGGATATTATCGCATTGGACGCCGATAAGCGGCGGCTAGAGCTGCTAGTGTCAGATGAGGAGATAGCGGCGCGGCATATAGAAATGCCGGCTAAATCTATCGAGGCACCCAGAGGATATGCCCATTTATTCCATAAAACGGTCATGCAGGCCCCGGATGGGGTGGATTTTGACTTTATGCGTGCTGATCCTGAAAAAAAGTGAGCAAGGCTAGCTAGGCGCGTATATTCAGACTTGCTGTTTAAGACCGGTTTCCTATACTAAATCGCTAGAGGGCAGGCAGTAATGATAAGGCAGGCTGATTTCATGTTCGATAAAGATAAAATAGATAACGCGATTGCCATTCTTAAACAGCGATTTGGGGACCAGCTTTCTACCAGTGAGGCGGTGCGCTCGCATCACTGCCACACCACAACACGTATAGCCCAGCAATGGCCAGATGCGGTTGTGTTCGCCACGAGCACAGAAGAAGTCGCAGAGACCGTGCGTATCTGCCATGAGAATGACTGCCCGGTTATTGCCTTTGGTATCGGCTCGTCTCTCGAAGGTCATGTAAATGCTCCTCATGGTGGTATTTGTATTGATATGAATGGGTTAAACAAAATAATTGAAGTAAATAATGAAGATTTGGATGTGGTTATCCAGCCAGGGGTGACGCGCGAGGCCTTAAATGAATATCTGCGGGATACTGGCCTGTTTTTCCCGATTGATCCGGGGGCAAACGCCTCTCTTGGGGGGATGGCCGCGACCAGAGCGTCGGGAACCAATGCGGTGCGTTATGGTACGATGAAGGATAATATTCTGGCGCTGGAGGCAGTGTTGCCAGATGGCCGTGTGGTGCGGACAGGAAGCCGGGCAAAGAAATCTTCAGCAGGTTATGACCTTACCAGATTGCTGGTAGGCTCTGAGGGGACGCTTGGGATTATTACAGAAATAACCTTGAAATTATATGGTATCCCCGAGGTTATCGCAGGTGGGACCTGTTCTTTTCCGTCCGTAGAAAGCGCCTGTAATGCGGTTATCAATGTTATTCAATACGGCATTCCAGTTGCCCGTATTGAATTGCTGGATGTGGTCCAGGTTCGGGCCTGTAATCAATATTCCGGTCTGGATCTTCCGGAAACGCCCTTATTGTTGCTAGAATTTCATGGATCGGAAGCCAGTGTCGCGGAACAGGTAGAGCTGTTTGCGTCTATTTCTGAGGACTATACAGATTATAAATTCCAATGGACCAGTGATGATGCGGCGCGCAAAAAGCTGTGGAAGGCGCGCCATGATGCCTATTATGCCTCACTGGCCTATGTGCCGGGGACGGTCGGGGTTTCAACGGATGTATGTGTGCCGATATCGCGGCTGGCAGAATGTGTCGAGGAAACCTACCGCGATATTGAAGAAAACGGGCTTATCTCGCCAATTGTCGGGCATGTTGGGGATGGAAATTTCCATTGTATGCCCATGAGCGACCCTGAAGATCAGGAAATGCGGGAAAAAATTGATGGCTTTATCAAGCGGTTATCGGAACGGGCTATCGCTATGGGTGGTACCTGTACAGGTGAGCATGGTATCGGCCAGGGCAAACAGGATTATCTCCGTAAAGAACATGGCGATGCGGTGGATGTGATGATGATGATTAAATCGACCATTGATCCAAAAGGCATAATGAATCCGGGCAAAATTTTTCCGCAAAGCTAGCATTTAGCCTGCAAGGCCAATAGCTGGCTGGAATGGCAGAAAAATATTGCTATTTAACGGAGGGTGCTGTGCTGATAGCGTCTAGCATGGTGGCGATATCTGTCCATAAATCCTCGGCATGTTCCAACCCGGCATATATCCGTACCAGATAGCCATCTGCATGGGTCGGCGCAAAGCTTCGCTTGGTAATCTCATAATGCGCTTGTTTAATCAGGCTTTCATACCCGCCCCAGCTGTCGCCAATGGCAAACACTTCCATCTGCTCAATCGCTTT
>JBMHCK010000001.1:0-10449 GCA_049889955.1 Puniceispirillaceae bacterium (SeqCode) | reverse complement strand
GCGCCCCTTATGGCGCTAACCATTTCCGGGTTGCCAACGGACCGTTTCACTTTTCAAGGGTTTGTGCCGCAAAAACAAACAGCCGCACGGGCGCAAATTACCGAATCTGCCAGCCTGACCATGACACAAATCTGGTTTGAGGCCCCGCGCAGACTAGCTAAAACACTGGCGCTCATGGCCGATATCTATGGTGATCGTCTGGCGGTTATCACCCGTGAATTAACAAAGCTGCATGAGACAGTTGAGCATGACAGCCTGCACAGTCTGGCACAAAAATATGCCGAGTTAGACCCGCCAAAAGGAGAGCTTGTTTTACTCGTCAACGGGGCAGATAAATCCGCTCAGGACTATGATGAGGCTGGTGTACATGCCTTGCTAACCGAGATTTTAACCCGTAGCTCGGTCAAGGATGCGGCCAGGGAAGCTGAAGCGTTGACAGGCTGGCCGCGCCGCGATCTGTATCAAATGGCATTGCAGATAGCCAAGAAAAAGTAACAAGAACGATTCACAAGAAAGATTAATGCGCTGATACTGACCCTGTTTAAACAGGCCTTTTATATTTAAAGGGCCTGCTGTTTTAAACGGAGCAGCGATGAAGCGCAGGCAAACATCTGCTTATCAAGCAGCCGAGAGAGCAGGCCGGAGAGCTGAATTTCTGTCGAAATTTCTATATCATCTGGCTGGCTATAGCTGCATTGCCGCACGCCAGAAAACGCCCTTTGGCGAATTAGACCTTGTCATGCGGCGGCGAGAAAAAATTCTAGTTCTTGAAGTTAAATATCGCCGCCCTTCCAGCGATGCAGATGAGGCTGTGCTCACCGCCTATCAGTTAAAACGTATTCGGGCAGCGATTTTATGGATGTCCGCCCGCTATCCGATTTTTAGGGGAAAATCTATATCTGTCAGGTTGGTGCAATGGTCGGGTTGGCGCGGGTTGCGGCAAACAGAACTCCACTTTTAACGCCATCAGCAACCCCTTATCTCGCCATAAGGGGTAAGATTGTCGGGTGGTTGATGAAAAAAGGGGTTTTCTATAGAATCGTAAATGCAGTATATCAGAAGAGCCTATATCCATAGATATGGGAATAAGCCTTTTTTCAGGAGCGCCTGTGATGATCACCCGGAACTTATTTTTTAGTATGGTTGTGTTAACTTCCTCTGCCCTGGCGTTATCGGGCTGTGTCGGCGCTGCGGTCGGGATTGGTACCGCTGCGGTTGCGGCTTCTACAACTGAAAAAGGCTTCTCAACTTCTGTTGCTGATGGGGTTATCGAAACCAAGCTTGTTGACCGCTTTATTCAAAATGATGCTGCATTGGCAACCGGAATCGAAAAATCGGTGAATAATGGCAGCGTCCTGCTGACCGGCAGAGTGGATACGATTGAGCAAAAGGTGCTGGCTACCAAGCTGGCCTGGGAGATTAAGGGGGTGCGCGAAGTTGTTAATGAAGTGCAAGTCACCCAGGAAAGTTCCTTTCGGGACAAGGCAAAAGATTTAGCAGCTAGCGCCCAACTTCGGGCGGCGCTTATCGGGGATCAAAATATCTCTTCGCTGAATTTTTCAATCGATGTGGTCAATGGCATTGTCTATTTGTCCGGGGTTGCCTCTGACGAGATGGAAAAAGAGCGTGTTATCGCGCATGCACAGGAATTGCGTTTTGCCAAAAAAGTGGTGAATTACATTATTCTGGAAACAGATAAAAGAGACTGATCAGCCCCCATGACATTAAATATCGCTATCCAGATGGACCCTGTATCCTCTATCGATATTCGCGGGGATACGACTTTTGCGCTTGCCCTAAAGGCACAGGAGCGCGGCCATTCCCTGTGGCATTATACCCCTGACAAGCTTAGCTATAATCAGGGTGTAATCAGCGCGATAGGTCAACAACTCACCCTGTTTGATAATCCAGATCACTTTTTTGAAACCGGCCCGGAAGAAGAACGCCAGCTGGAAGATTTTGACGTGATTTTGATGCGCCAGGACCCTCCCTTTGATATGGCCTATATCACCGCTACCCATATTTTGGAAATGTTGCCGCCTACAACCAAAGTTATTAATAATCCTGCTGAAGTGCGGAACGCGCCAGAAAAACTGCTGGTAACCCTGTTCGCGGATTTGATGCCGCCAACCTTGATATCCAGAGATGCAGATAAAATTCGTGCGTTTCGCAGCCATTATAAAGATATCATTGTTAAGCCTCTTTTCGGGAATGGCGGTGCGGGCGTTTTTCGTCTGCAGCCAGAAGATCAAAATCTTAACGCCTTGCTGGAAATGTTCTTTGAGACAAGCCGTGATCTGGTGATGGTACAACAATATCTGCCCGCTGTTCGAGAAGGCGATAAGCGCGTAATTTTGATTAATGGCGAAGCAAAAGGGGCTATCAACAGGGTACCGCAAGAAGGGGAAGCACGGTCAAATTTACATGTAGGCGGCTCTGCCCAGGCAGTAGAGCTAAGCGACCGCGACCGCGAAATCTGTAGCATTATTGGTCCCGAGCTGAAAAAACGGGGCCTGGTCTTTGTGGGCATAGATGTTATCGGCGATTATCTGACCGAAATTAATGTAACCTCGCCTACGGGCATCCGCGAGATTGAACGCTTTACCGGTGAGAGTATGGCTGCGGCATTCTGGGAGGTTGTTGAAGATTGGCCCACAGCGCAATGGACAAATAGCGTGGTGACACGCTAGCTGTAAACTGGCTATCATGTTACCAGCCCTGAAAAGCCCCCCATTAAAGATTGACCATTAAACATTAGCCATTATCGGCACCAAACAGAAAAAACCGCCGATAGGACAGCGCCTCTAACACATGATGGCGGGTAATATTCGGGCTAGCGGCAAGATCAGCAATGGTACGGGCAACCCGAATCGATTTATGAAATCCGCGTGCCGATAAAGCCTGCTTTTTCAGGGCTTCGGTATAGAGGGTGCGTATCTCTTCATTATCGCTCAGCTCTTTATTTAGAGATTTAGCCTCTAAATGCGCATTTAAGATATTTGATGAATGCCTGGAACGGCTGGCGGCAAATTCGCGGGAGGCCAGAATGCGGCTTCGCACTTCTGCGGTTGATTCTGAATGTGCATCAGATAACAGATCAGCGGGTCTTAATTCAGCAACATCCAGTAAAATATCAAATCTGTCTAATATAGGACCCGAAATTCTGGCCATATAATCCTGAGCACAACGCGGTGCCCGACTACAGGCCCGGCCAGGGTCCGACAAATATCCGCAACGGCATGGATTCATCGCCGCAATTAATTGAAACCGGGCGGGATAGCGTACATGATGATTAGCCCTGGCAATCACAATATCGCCCGTTTCCAGAGGTTGGCGCAAACTATTCAGGGCAGGCCGGCTAAATTCTGCTAGCTCATCCAGAAACAGCACGCCAGTATGGGCAAGCGATACCTCGCCAGGCCATGCTTTTTGACCACCCCCGACAAGAGAGGCCATTGATGCGGAATGATGGGGGTCACGAAAGGGGCGTTGCTGGATTAATCCAGATGGGGGTAGCGCGCCTGCAACCGAATAGATCATGGTTGCTTGCAAGGCTTCAGCCGCGCTCAAGGGCGGTAACAGAGAAGGCAACCTGGCCGCCAGCATGGATTTTCCAGCACCGGGCGGGCCAACCATCAGCAAATTATGCCCGCCTGCCGCCGCAATTTCCAGCGCTCGCCTGGCGGTTTCCTGGCCTTTTAAATCTCTTAAATCTGGTCCGGTTTCTGATACAGGTTCAGCGCGGGCTACCGGCGTTGATAACAGCTGATTGCCCCGTAAATGATTAATTAACTGGGTCAAATTTTCAGGTGGTAATATGGTTAAATCCCCTGCCCATGCGGCCTCGCTGCCATTTTCAGCCGGGCATACAAGATGCCGACCACTGGCCTTTGCATGCAAAGCTGCTGGCAGGATACCTGCTACCCGTCGCACTGAGCCATCCAGGGCTAGCTCACCGAGTAAAATATGCTCATTCAGACAATCAGAGGGCAGAACACCCATCGCCGCCAGCAAGCCCATAGCGATAGGCAGGTCAAAATGTGCGCCCTCTTTTAACAGATCTGCAGGCGATAAATTAACCGCTATCCGTTTTGCAGGCAGGGCAAGTCCAAGCGAGGAAAGCGCGGCTCGAACCCGTTCTTTGGATTCTGCAACCGCCTTATCTGCCAGCCCGACAATGGCCATAGACGGCAAACCATTGGACATATGCACCTGAACCGATACATCCAGGGTTTCAATGCCGCGATAGGCAACTGTTGAGACAGAAGACTGCATAAATTACAGCTATCACGGGTAAGAATTACACCCTAATGGTTTTTAAATTTATCTCTATAAGGATGCCGCCAGATAGAAATCATATAGTCTAGTGGTTAGATGGCATCATTCGGCCCAGCGGCTGGCCCCCCAATATATGCATATGCAAATGCGGAACATCCTGGTGACCATGTGTTCCAGTATTGGCAATTAGCCGGTATCCATCCTCTTCGACCCTCACCATTTTTGCCACCCGCCCTATGGCAGCCAGGAATGCTGCTTGCTCTTCAATAGAAGCGTTTTCGCTAAAATCGGTGAAATTAACGTAAGCCCCTTTTGGAATAACCAAAATATGAACAGGAGCTTGTGGCTGAATATCATGAAAACTCAAACTGTGATCACATTCATCAACCTTGTTACAGGGAATCTCACCACGCAGAATTTTTGCGAAAATATTCTGCTCATCATAGACTGGCTTTGCCATAGCTTTTCAAGCTCCTTAGCTGTGTCAAAAAACGATAGTTATTTTCGGGCCGCCTTTTCTGCCAGACCGGATTGATGCTGGCGGGCTGCCAATTCCTGCCAAACCTGTTCTGGTGTCAGTCCTGCTGCTACCCAGACGACCATTAAATGATATAGCAGATCAGCAGATTCGCGGCACAGAGCCTCAGTGTCTGATTTTAACGCCTCTATAACAACTTCGGTTGTTTCTTCGGCAAGTTTGCGTACCGGCTTTTCTGGGGCTTCGGCGAGCAAGGCAGCGCTATAGCTTTCAGAGGCAGGCGCATTTTTTCGCTGCGCAACCGTATGATAAAGCTGTTCAAGAATTTCTGCTGAAGGCAAAGCAGAAGAGGTAGTAGAGGACATGATAGACCTTTTGAATTAACAATTTATAGTCGGCGCACGGCTATATTGGCAGCCTGCATAGCTGATTTTGCCTCATCTATGGTAAATTGTCCAAAATGAAACACAGATGCCGCCAATACCGCACTTGCATGACCATCGGTGATCGCTTCGGCAAAATGTTCTGGCTTGCCTGCCCCGCCAGAAGCGATAACCGGTACAGATACCGCATCACTCACCGCCCGAGTTAACGGGATATCAAATCCGGCCTTGGTACCATCACCGCGCATAGAGGTCAGCAATATCTCGCCAGCGCCTTTTGCCACCGCATTTTCTGCCCATTCTATCGCATTTATACCGGTTGGCGTTCGCCCACCATGGGTGGTTACTTCAAACCAGCCATCTTCATGTAAATGGGCGTCAATCGCCACAACCACGCATTGGCTGCCAAATTTATCTGCTGCGCGCGAAATTAAATCGGGATCCCGCACCGCAGAAGAATTCACCGAAACTTTGTCAGCACCGCATAATAATAATTTTCGGAAATCTGTAACATCACGCACACCGCCGCCAACCGTTAACGGCATGAAACAGGCATCTGCTGTTTTGGCAATTACCTCATAGATTGTCTCGCGCCCCTCATGGGTGGCGGTGATATCCAGAAAGCACAGCTCGTCCGCGCCTGCCGCATCATAGATACGGGCCTGTTCAACCGGATCGCCAGCATCTACCAGATTGACAAAATTTACCCCCTTTACCACCCGGCCAGCATGGACATCAAGACAAGGAATAACACGTGCGCTTAGCATGGCTACCCCTCCTTGCCCTGAGCGACAGCCAGCGCCTGCCGTAAATCCAGCCGCCCATCATATAGCGCGCGCCCAGCGATCACCCCTTCGATACCATTTGCAGATTTTGCCAGGCAGGCTTTGATATCTTCAATGCCCTTGACCCCGCCCGAAGCGATAACCGGAATAGATACTGCATCAGCCAGCGCGGCGGTGGCTTCGGCATTCACCCCGGTAAGCGCACCATCACGCGAAATATCGGTGAAAATAACAGCCGCAACCCCGCAATCTTCAAATCGCCGAACTAAATCTACCGCTTCAATATCACTATCTTCCAGCCAGCCTTCTGCGGCAATGCGGCCATTTCGGGCATCTGCACCAACTGCGATATGACCTGGAAATGCCTTTGCCGCCTTTATTACCAGCTTTGGGTTTTTCAGGGCGATTGTGCCTAAAATGACCCGGCTGATACCCGCACTTAGCCAGTTTTCAATATCCTGCATGGTTCGGATACCGCCGCCTAGTTGAATGCGCGCCCCGGTTTGGCAAATCGCGGTAACCGCCTGCTGATTAGCACTGGCCCCTTTTAGCGCACCATCCAAATCCACCACATGGATCCATTCGCATCCGGCCTCGATAAATTTTTCGGCCTGAAGCTTGGGATCCGGAGCATAAACCGTCATCCGGTCAAAATTACCATGCAACAGGCGAACACCCTGTCCATCTTTCAAATCAATTGCGGGATAAATCTGCATGGGAACTCTTTTGCTGTTTGTTTCTTAACCAAAAATAATGCCGGTTTTCAATGGCTGGCAAGCCTAGCCTTTATTTTCATTTAGCTGCTTGGTGAAATACATCCCCGGAACAAACTCCTCGCCAACCATGGCATAATAGGGGTTGGTTCCAAAATGCTGATAGCCGCGCGCCTCAAAGGCTTTGATCGCCCGGTCCTGAGTTGCGCGAACATCCAAATTCAAAATCTGATACCCTTCTGATCGGGCAAATTCTTCTGCTTCTGCTACCAGAGCTTGTGCCAGGCCATGCCCACGCGCCCAGGGCGCCAAAAAAAAGGTTCGCAACTGACATGTTGTGGCTTGTGCTTCGTTGTTGCGGGGCGGGCGGGCAATCTGACACGAGCCTGCAATCACATGATCAAGCTTGCCTAGAAACAGATGATAATCTGGTACCAATAACACGCCGCGCCAGTAATCTTCCAGCACAGAGCGCGGGGGCGGGGCTAGCCACCCAAAACCGCCGCCGGCCTCAATAGCTTCTTCCGTAGCATCACAAATTTCAGAAATATCGTTTGCGCTTAACTCTGTAGCCATTTCGACTGTCACCAGAGGCGTTCTTTGTGTGGTCATCACTTCCTCGTTAACGCGCCATCCCTCAGGGGCGCCATGATAAAAACGCATCCAGCATTGCCTGGCCGGCTTGCTGGCTTTTTTCCGGGTGAAACTGTGTGCCAATGATATTATCGCGTCCGATAAGGGCAGGTACTGGCATGCCATAATCTGCAACGGCCAATATGTGTGAGGCCGCCAAATCATCGAAGACATAGCTATGGACAAAATACATCTGCACCTGTGCTGGCAAGCTGGCACAAATAGGATGATTCCCCTGGGTCAAGCGCAGCTGGTTCCACCCCATATGCGGAATTTTCAAATGCGGGTGGCTGGCGCTATCCAGACAATCAGAAAAATGCCGCACCTTGCCAGAAATCCAGCCCAAACCTGGCGTAATATTGCCGCCCTCATGCCCTTCATCTGCCAGTAATTGCATCCCAACACAGATACCCAAAAACGGTTTGGCCTTTTCAAGCACCGCTTCACGCAACGCCTCGACCATCCCGTCTATTTCGGACAAGCCTGCCCAGCAATCTGCAAAATGGCCGACACCCGGCACAATGATATAATCACAATTTTTCAGATTTTCTGTATCGGATAGCGTTTGTACCTGCATATCTGCTTTCATCGCAGCTGCATGCGCTACGGAATGGTGAACCGAGTGCAAATTCCCTGAACCGTAATCAATAATACCGATTTTCATAATGCCCGTCTCTTAAAGCGAATCTCTTTAAGCCCACCTAATTAAGCCAACCTATTAAAGAGAGCCTCCAAGCACCCCTTTGGTTGACGGGATACGCCCGCCACTTCTTGGGTCAATCTCGCATGCTGACCGCAGTGAACGCGCCAATGCTTTATAACAGCTTTCAATAATGTGATGAGTGTTCACCCCATATTCATTGCGGACATGCAACGTAATGCCAGAGCCCATGGCAAATGCCTGAAACCATTCCCGAAATAGTTCGGTTTCCATTGTACCCAGCGTTTCAGATGGCAATTCTACCTGCCAGACCAAAAACGGGCGCCCCGATACATCCAGCGCAACTCGGCTAAGACATTCATCCATTGGCAACAAACAGGATGCGTACCGGTTAATGCCAACACGATCGCCCAGTGCTTTACTCAACGCATCGCCGATAGCCCAGCCTGTATCTTCGGTAGTATGGTGCGCATCGATATGCAAATCCCCTTGTGCCTTCAGGGAAATATCCATCAAGCTGTGACGCGCCAACTGTTCCAGCATATGGTCAAGAAAGCCAATGCCGGTTTGGATATCTGCTTTACCAGTGCCATCAATGACCAGTTCAACAGAAATTTCTGTTTCATTTGTTTTGCGTGTTACCTGTGCGGTTCTGCTCATCGTGCCCTCTCTTGGGTATTTCGGCAAAATCTGAGGCCAAGACATAGCAGTTTTTTTGTATAAAAACCAGCCGATGTCTGCTTTCTGGCCAAACCTTTATGACCAAACCTTTATGATTAGTACTCTTGCCTGTGGCAAACGCGGTTATTTTATCTCGACAATAGCTGATGACGCCGGGCAACCTAGCTAGCGGTATCATCGCTGAAATCAATGGTTTTTTCCTGTTTTAGAAATAATTGCACTTCTTCAAAAAGCTGGCGGCATTCCAGCGGAGATAATCTGTCAATATTCTGTGCCAGCAAATTGGATAGGAAGGTTGCTTCTGGAGGCAAGCTGGCGGTTTTGAGCGTGGGGGCAGGATGCGACATTTGCGCCAGATATTTCAGCTGCTCTGCCTCATCCCAGATTAATTCCAGCCACACGCAAATCTGATCCACAAAGGCAGGTGAGGGGCGCCCTCTCTTGCCATGCTCAAGCGCAGAAATATAGGCGGAAGATACGCCCAGAACCGCCCCCTGATCTTGTAACGTCAGCCTTCTTTTAGCGCGCAGGCTTCGCATTTTTATACCAAAAGGTGTCATCTAGCCCTCCCGGGCGCGTTTCAATCGAACATAAAGAGCGCCAGCGCCGCCATCTTGTGGCTGTGAGGGGCCAAAGGCGATAATCGCCTCGCTTAAGGGCGGCTCAGATAACCAGTGTGGTACGTTTTCGCGCAACACCCCGCGCCCGGCCTTGCCTTTACCTGTGATTACCAGCACCGTTCGAAGGCCCATTTCCACCGAGCGATTGATAAAGCTCTGCAGGCGTTGGCGGGCCTGTAGCTGGCTGAGACCATGCAAATCAATACGGGCATCTAGCCCCATTTTTCCTTGCTGTATTTTTTTCGCAGAACGGCGATCGATTCCGGCATAAACAGGCATCGCCAAATTGGCCGGGCCAGTTACATGTCCTGCCTTATCTGTTGCATTATCTGCCTTTGAGGTACGCCGAAGGTGTAAATCGCCTGAAGTTTTAGCGGTCTGGACAGTTTTTTTAATAGGCGCTGTTTTTTTCGCACGCAAGGCCGGCAGGTCAACAGGTGAGATTCGCGAGGAAGGCTGACGCCGGACGGTATTTGTAACCTCAGCCCATAATTCCAAAGAGCTATCTTCATCTATCTGAATAGAGCGATGTTTCGCCAGGCGCCGGCCAGCATTATTCTTTCCAGAAATATATTTTTTTGGGGCCATTTGCTATGCTCAGCCCTTTTGATTTTAGGATGAGCCCTTGTTTTTGAGGTCTAATTATCATCCTCAACACGGGTTTCAACAAGCTTCCAATTTGGATCCGCAAGGGCTGTATCTCGCTCAAATACCCAGATATCCGTAATTTTCACTTTTGATTCTGATTCATCTTCCAGCACCACACCGTTTTTGTCCGTGACCAGACGGGTTTGCAGGCTCACAAACTGAACCGTTACAGCGGCTACATTATCTACCACCTCACCATCTAGCAGCTGGACATCTTCTATTTCGTCAATGGTAATTTCCAGCCTATCGCCCCGCTTATTGCGATCATGCACGCTTTGGGCAAATTCCTGATATAGCTCAAACGCCAGCAATCGGCGTAAACTCGCCAAATCGCAATCAGCAAAAGCGCTGAGTACCATAGAAAAGGCAGATGCCGCACCGTTCATGAATTCATCGTCACGAAAGCTCGAATCCGCCTGACGAACCGTGGTCAGCCCTTTGCCGTTTATGGGCTTTTTATCGGCATGCAAAGAAATGACTTTTTCATCCTGAGGATTAGCGTCATTAGCAGGGTCATTGCTAAAGCGCGATACTTCCTCACGTCTTTGCTCGAATCCATCCCGGCTACC